>CAIQPA010000189.1 GCA_903873545.1 uncultured delta proteobacterium | reverse complement strand
GGCCAGTTGCCGCGGAGCGCGTCCCTCTGCAGGAAGGCGGAGCCGGCGTAGGGGAGTGTGTTCTCGGTGGGCACGAGAGGCCATGGCTCGCTGACCGGCCCGAGCAGCGGCTGGTCTGCGACCCGGGCGAGATAGCCTGCGGAGAGCGTGGGCACCTGTGCGTCGCCGAGCGAGACGGACCAGAGTGCCCGGCGGTTGGCGGGCGCATCGGCGAGGGGCTCCGTGATGAGGCGGTCAGCGAAGGTGAGTGGGTCGGAGAGATCCCAGTGGCTCTGCGACATCGCGAAGATGAGCTGCTGCTCGGCACGGTCCGGGTAGTTGCGGTTGATGAGCGTCAGGAAGGCTGCGAAGTTGGAGGAGCGGTTGAGGAGCATCGACCAGCCGCCGCCGGGGACGTTGAGCACTGCGCGTTCGACCTCCGGGTTCAGCGCGACCATGGTCGTGCCCATGATGCCGCCGAGCGAGTTGCCATAGTAGCGGGGCGGGGTGGTGGTGTCGGCGAAGGCTCGGCCGTCGGCCCGCGCGAACCAGGGGTGCTGCGGGATGCCGAGGCGGGCGATGCGGCCGGCGAGGAAGGGCATCATCGCGCCTGCGGCGAGCTTGTCTGTGATGCGTGGGAGCAGGGCGAGGTTGGCGCCTGCGGAGAGGGCGACGGGGAGGTCGGGTTGCGAGAGTCCCCACCAGTCGGTGGCGACGGTGACGGTGCCGAGCAGGGCCGTGAGGTGGGGCATGAGCTCGGCGGCGCCGGGTTCGACGCAGCCCTCGTCGCAGGCGCTGCGGAGCAGGCCGTGGCCGTAGATGAGTGTGGGCGGTGGTGTGGTGGCCGCGAGTGCTGAGGGTGGCACGAGGAGGAGGAAGGGGCGTTCGACGGTGCCGTTCTGATCGAGGGTTCCTGCGGCCTCGTTCCAATTGAGCCTGCCTGCGGCGTCGGCGCTCGTGAGAAAGAGCGGGGCGGTGAAGGTGCCGCGGATGCGGAGCGCCACTTCGGGGTGCATCGGCTTGTAGGTGATGCGTGCGTCGGCGGCGGGCGTGGGCAGTGCCGGGAAGAGGGCTGCGGTCTCTTCGGCGAGTTCGACCTGCGTGATGGTGAAGGGCGGTGCGCCTTCGCCGGCGAAGGAGCGGAAGGCCTCGCGCATGACGATGCCGGGGCCCTCGGTCCAGACCTGCGAGGCGGTGTCGAAGTGCCAGGCAGCGACGATTCCGCTGCGGTCGACGCCGAGGTCGGTGAGTGTGGTGAGGTCGCGCTGCCAGTCGGCGAGGTGGTCGTCGATGCGGGGGTCGCCGGTGGGCTCGTTGCGGAGCAGAGCCTGCATGGCGGGTGTGGTGCGGAGGCTCTCACCGGCCGTGGAGCGGAGTGCGGTGGTGAGGCCGACAACGAGGCGCTGCTGTTCGCGCAGCGGCGTCCAGGGGCGGATGATGAGGGCGGGCGTTTCGCCCGGCGTTGCGTTGCTGTCGAGCTCGGCGAAGTAGGGGACGAAGGCGCCCGTTTGGGCGTCTGCGAGCAGGATGGGGAGGTTGGCTGCGAAGTCGAGGGCGGGGCGGGTCTCATCTGGGAGCAGGGCTGCGTCGAGCGCGACGCCAGGGAGCACAACGATGGGTGTGTTGGGCGAGAAGCCGTCGCGCCGGTTCCAGTCGGTGGCAGGGAGGCGATTGCCGCGGGTGTCGGCGGGCATGACCTCGTCGGGGAGGTCGATTCTCCAGCCTGTGCGGGTGCCGGCGGGGGTCTCCCAGTAGGCGGAGGGCCAGGGCGCGAGGCAGTGGCTTCCGACGATGGGCTGGCAGGGTGCGAGGGCTTCTGCAGAGCCGTCGAGGACGGCGTCTGTGGTGCCGTCGGAGAGGTCGGAGGTGTCGATGGTTGCATCGGCTGCGGAGCCCTCGCCGGTGTCGGACTGCGAGGTGTCTGCCTTGCTGCTGCAGGCTGCGAGGAGGAGGGCGAGAGCGGCGAAGCGGAGCGTGAACTGCATGGGCACCTTCGGCGGCGGCGATGGGGTCAGCCTACTCGCCTGCGAGGGGGTTGTCGCGTGGCACCGAGGCTGGTCGTTGCGGGCACGGTCGGGTAGGTCGCTGTGATGCATCCTGTCGCTTCACGCATGGCCTTTCTTGCCGGTGGCCCGCTCTCCATTGTGCTCTCGCTCTGGAGCCGGGTGACGCTGGCGACGGCGCGGCTGGAGGTGACGGGGCCGGGGCTCGATGGGCAGGCCATCTTTGTTCACTGGCATGGCTACCTGCCGCTGGTGATGCCGCTGCTCGGGCAACGGAGAGCGTGGCTTCTGACGAGTGCGGCGCCCCACATGGAGGCGATCGCGCGGTGGGCGGAGCGGTGCGGCCTGCAGCTGGTGCGCGGGGCTTCGGGTGAGAACGGTCGGGCCGCGCTGGCGAAGCTGGAGCAGGCGGTGGCGGCGGGCGGTTCGGTGGAGCTCGCGGTTGACGGTCCCGCGGGGCCGCTGCATGTGGCGAAGCCGGGTTGTGTGACGCTGGCGCTGGCGACGGGCCAGCCGGTTGTGGGCATTCGCTACCGCGGGTCGATGCAGTTCGTGACGCCGGGCCGGTGGGACAGGCAGGTGCTGGTGCTGCCCTTCAGCAGGGTGCGGGTGGAGACCTTCCTGATTCCGCTCGACGAGGCTGCAGATGCAGCGACGAATCTGTCGGTGGTGCAGGCGGCGCTGCTCGTGGCAGAGCAAAAAGTTTGACCGAGGTCCGATCGGCAGGGATTTTGGCGCGACCCTGTAGACCATGGAGGAAGGATGAGGCTGATCGCGATGATTTTGCTTTGCGGCTGTGCGTTCGTTGGCTGCGACGACAAGGAGACCACGCCGGCGGGTGCCGGCTCAGGGTCAGGCTCTGGCGCTGCCAAGGGCACCTTCCGCCTCAAGTTCGTCGAGGTGAAGTGATGTTCGCCACCCTGCTTCGCGGTATCGCGGCGCTCGCGCTGCTCTCTGCCTTCCTGCCTGCTGCGCCTGCCTCTGCGGCGCCCGGCGAGGGGAGCTTCACCCCGACCAGCTACGTCGTTCCCGTGCGTCAGATCGCGCTCTTTTCGGAGCCTGGGCACATCTACACGACGCTGTGGAGTTGCGGCACGAGCCTCTGCGAGGTTGATTTTGCAGACCCTGCGTCGATCGCGTCGGTTCTCGGTGAGATCACCTCCGAAGTGACGCCGGGTGTCTATCAAGGGCTGGCTTTCCAGACCTGCGGCGAGGGTGAGACAGGGTTCGAGATCGCGGTCCGCGGCTCGGTAACGCTCGGCGGAACGCTGTATCAGACCACGAACGGTGCGGTACCGCTGACGACCGATGCGACGACCGCGGCTGCGACGCGCGTGCCGCATGCAGGCTGCGCGTTGGAGTTTCCCTTTGCATCGCCGCAGCTGATCCAGCCCGACCGGGCGCTGTCGCTGCAGGCCGGCTTCACGATCCGCAATGCAGGCTTCGCCTCCACGGGTAACATCGGCGGCTGGGGTGGCTGTCTGGCGACCGCGACGGGCTCGGTTTGCGTGTCCTCGACCTCGCTCGTGATGGCGCCTGCAGAGCAGACACTTCGACTTGAGAGTTATCTCATTTCGGAGGATGTGACGGACGAGACCGGGGCGACCGCCGGCGGCGAACTGCTGATGGTCGTGGACAGTGCCTCGGTGCCCTTCGCGGGCTTCTCCCGCCGCTTCTACAGCGAGACCTCGGTCTTCCCGACGGTGCTCTACGACACCCCCTTCGGCGAGTGTCTGCCGGCCGCCGACGGCACGGTCAGCATCAAGACCTACGACAGTGGCGGCGCGACCTACCGCTCCTGGTTCCCGGCCTTCCAGCGGACCAACCACACGGGAACGCTGACGCTCCCCGACGGCACCACCACCATCCCCTACCGCGCCTACCGGCAGACGCCCTAGCAGGCGCGCTACGGCGCGTTGACCAGCTGGTAGAGCCAGAGCAGCAGGTTGATGGCCCACGGCAGGGCGATAGCCAACACTGCGAGCGCCAGTAGCCACTTGCCGGTGAGCCAGAGCGCGTCGAGCGAGCTGCGCCTGCCTGCTGCGCGCTGCGGACGAGCAGCGGTTGCCTTCTTCGCGGCGACCTTCTGCGGCTTGGCTGCGGCGCCCTTCTTCGGCGGTGCGGGCTTCGAGGCCGCAGCCTTCGACGCCGGCAGGTTCCTGTCTGCGTGGCGGTAGAGGTCTGTGAGCTGGCTGAGGCAGTCTTTGTGGATGCAGATGGTGGCGCCCGGGATGGGGCGCTCGGGGTGGGCGCCTGCGTGGGCGAGGAAGCGGAGCGTGGGATGGTCGGAGAGGTAGGCGTCGACCACCTCGCGTAGGACCCCTGTGCCCTTGCCGTGGTAGATGACGGCGAGGTGTGGCTGCTCTGCCGTGAGTCTGTTGAGCTCTTTGCGGGCCGCTAGGGCACGCATTGCGTGGAGTTCGACGACGAAGATGCGCTGCACGAGCGCGTTCACGCCCCGTTCGACCTCTGGTGATGGGGTGTCGAAGAGGTGGGTGATGGTGGGGGCTGCGAGCTTGTCCGACACACCGCTGATGGTGTGATGGAAGCCGAAGTGGTCGACGAGGTTGTCGATGCTTCGCTGGAGTGCAGGAGGATGCTTCATGGGCCGCGGAGATGGGCGACGGGTCGGGCGTGGCGCCGGCCCCCCGCGATGGCGGAGGGCGTTGTAGCGCGGTTCGCGCAGAGGCGGAAGCGGAGATGGTCGACGGACTCCGCCTGCTGTTCTACGGTGGCCTCAACTCGTGCGGGAGCAGGGATGCGTTGCGGTTGGACAGTGGGGTTTGGCATGCTGGTCGCGGTGTGCTGCTTGGTCGCGCCACCCGTGCGGGCCGCGGAGCCGAAGTTGGTACTCAACCTGCCCGTGGACGTGGGCCTGACCGGGTTTGGGTTCCTGGTTGGCGGAACTGCCAGGCTGTTCGAGGAGGAGCTCGCCCATGCGCCCTGCGCGGGCCTGTGCGACCCGTCGGAGATCGCGCTTGGGCTCGACCGGAGCGTGGTCGGAAATCACTCCGTCGCGGCGCGTGGCTGGTCGGATGGGTTAATCGCGGGACTCACGATCGCCCCGCTGCTGCTAGTGGCTGCCGATCACGGCTGGCAGCGCGCCGATTCGCGCGAGGCGCTGCTCACCGATGCGGTGCTGCTCGCCCAGACGGCGAGCCTGAACCTGGCGCTCAACACCGT
>CAIQPA010000188.1 GCA_903873545.1 uncultured delta proteobacterium | reverse complement strand
CGCCGAGATGGCGGTCAGCATGATCAAGGCACGCGCCGCAGCACCTGCGGATGGCTCTGGTTCAGGCGCTGCTGCGAACGCGGCGGGCAACCATGGGGGTGACCACGCTGGTCACAACCACGCCGGCCATGATCACGGCGCGCACGCTGCCCCACCCGCACCGGCACCCGCCGCGCCCGCGCCCAAGAAGCCCTAGTCGCTCACCGAGCGGCCTCGTTGCCGCTCCCCTCGAGCGGCAGCCGCGCCCGCACCAGCAGACGCTACCCCTTCAGCTTCGCCCAGTTTGGCCCCGACGCCAGGTCGACCACCAGCGGAACAGACAGCGTCATCACCTGCTCCATCCCCTCCTTCACGAGCGCCATCGCCTGCTCCAGCTCCTCGGGCGGCGCCTCGAAGACCAGTTCGTCGTGCACCTGAAGAAGCATGGTCGTCGCCAGCCCGGCCGAACGCAGACGGGCGTCGATGACGATCATCGCCATCTTGATCAGGTCGGCCGCCGTCCCCTGCACCGGCGTGTTCACCGCCAGCCGCTCGCCCATCGCATAGTCGCGCCCCTTGTCGCCCTGCAGCTCCGGAATCGGCCGGCGACGGCCGATGAGTGTCTCTGCGAAGCCCCGGTCCCGCGCCTGTGAAATCAGCCCGTCAAAGAAGGGCTTCACCCGCTCGATGCGCGAGAAATAGAGTTCGATGTAGTCGCTCGCCTTCGCCCGCGGGATGTTCAGTTCTGCAGCCAGCCGCTGCGCCCCCATGCCGTAAATCACGCCGAAGTTGATCGCCTTCGCGGCCGACCGCTGCTCCCGCGTCACAGCCTCCAGCTCCACGCCGAACACCTCCGACGCCGTGCGTGCATGGATGTCCTCGCCACGCTGGAAGGCCTCAATCATCACCGGGTCGCCGCTCATGTGGGCCACCAGCCGGAGCTCAATCTGCGAGTAGTCGCCGCCGAACAGCACCCACCCCTCACGCGGGATGAAGGCCTCGCGGATGCGCCGCCCCTCGTGGGTCCGAATCGGGATGTTCTGCAGGTTCGGATGCGAACTCGAGAGCCGCCCCGTTGCCGCCACCGTCTGCTGGTAATCGGTATGCACGCGCCCCGTGTCGGCCCGCACCAGCAGCGGCAGGGAGTCCACGTAGGTTGAGATCAGCTTCGTCAGCTGCCGGTACTCCAGAATGAGCGCAGGCAGCGGGTGCATCGGAGCCAGCGCCTCGAGCACATCCACATCGGTCGAGGGGCCCGTCTTCGTCTTCTTCACCACGGGCAGCCCGAGCTTCTCGAAGAGAATGACGCCGAGCTGCTTGGGCGAGCCGATGGAGAAGGTGCCGCCGGCCGCCTCGTAGATTCGGGTCTCCAGCACCGCAGCACGCGCCGTGAACTCCACCGATAGCTCCTTCAGCAGCCCCACATCGAGGCGGATGCCGGTCGACTCCATCCGCGCCAGCACCCGCGACAGCGGCACCTCCACCTCGTCGTGAAGCTTGCGAAGCCCGTTGGCATCCAGCCGCTCCTCCAGCACATCGGCGCATCGGAGCGTCACATCGGCATCCTCTGCCGCGTAGGGCGTCGCCTCGGCGATCGAGACCTCATCAAACCGGCGCTGTTTGGCACCCACACCCGCCACCTGCTCGTAGGTGATGGTCTCGTGGCCCAGCAGGTCGTGGGCCAGCCCGTCGAGGTTGTAGCGGCGCCGGTTCGCATCGAGCAGGTAGGCCGCCAGCATCGTGTCGCAGCCGATGGGGGCGATCTCAATTCCCTGCCGCGCCAGAATCGCCATCTCATACTTGGTGTGCTGCCCCACCTTCACAATCGCCGCGTCGGTCAGCATGGGTCGGAGCAGCGCCATCACCTCGTCGCGGTCGAGCTGCCGCGGCGCCAACAGGTCCTGATGGGCAACCGGAATGTAGACCCCCTCATTGGGGCGCCAGGCGAGCGCGATGCCAACAATCTCTGCATCAAGCGGCTCGATGGAGGTCGTCTCCAAATCAAACGCCACTCGTCCCGCAGCCTTGATCTCCGCCAGACAGGCCACCAGCTCCTCCCGGTCGTAGATGGCCCGGTAGGCCTGGTCTGCAGCCGACGACTTCACCACCGCAACAGCCTCCTGCGGAAAGAGCTCCCGCACCATGCCCGACAGCCGGCTCAGCTCCAGCTCCCGCGCGAAGGCATCGACCGCCGCATAGTCGGGCGCGCACATCACGATGTCCTCCAGCGTCACCGACAACGGCACCTGCGTGAAGATGGTCGCGAGCTCGCGGCAGAGCCGCGCCTGATCGGCAAAGGCCCGCAGGTTCTCCTTCCGCTTCACGCCCGACACCTTGTCGATGTTCGCCAGCAGCGTCTCCATGTCGCCAAACTCCTTGATGAGCTGGCCCGCCGTCAGCTCACCAATGCCTGGCACGCCCGGGATGTTGTCCGAGGTGTCGCCCGCCAGCCCGAGCACATCTGCGACGCGGTCCGGCATGACCGCAAACCGCTCCACAACGGCAGCGATGTCGACCCTCTTCGCCCGCATCGAGTCGAACAGCGTCGTCCGCTCGTCCACCAGCTGCGACAGGTCCTTGTCGCCCGTCAGCACCACCACATCAAACCCCTCGCGGAGCTTCGACTTGACCAGCGTCCCGATGACATCATCGGCCTCGTAACCCGACACCTCCAGCACCGGGATCCGCATCGCCTCCACGAACTTTCGGAAGTAGGGCATCTGCGGGATGAGGTCGGCCGGCATCTCGCTCCGGTTCGCCTTGTAGGCCGCATACATCTCGTTGCGGAAGGTGCCGCCCGGCGGGTCGAAGGCCACCGCAAAGTGGGTCGGCCGCACCTCACGCAGAAAGCTCAGCACCATGTTCGTAAAGGCGAAGAGTCCGTTCGTCGGCATCCCCTTCGAGGTCCGCAGCTCACGCATGCCGTGGAAGGCACGGAAGATGTAGTAGGTGCCATCGAGCAGGTAGAGAGTCTTGTCGTCGCGCATCGGTCGCTCACAGTCAGGAGTGGCCGCCGCTCTGCCACCGCAATCTCGTTGCCGCAAGTGCGGCCAAACTTGCGCCGCCGCGCAACTCTTCTAGAACAGCGGCGTCCCATCCTGAGAGAGTCCCGATGAAGCCCGTCCGCAAAGCCGTCATTCCTGTCGCAGGACTCGGTACCCGCTTCCTGCCCGCCACCAAGTCGGTGCCCAAAGAGCTCCTGCCCATCGTCGATGTCCCTGCCATCCAGGTCATCATCCAAGAGGTCCTCGCCTCTGGCATCGAAGAGGTCATCTTCGTCACGGGCCGCGGCAAGGGCGCGATCATGGACCACTTCGACCACTCCTACGAGCTCGAAGACACCCTTCGCCGTCGCGGCCAGACAGACCTCATCAACCAGATTGAGGCCATCTCCCGCATGGTCCGCGCCGTCTCCGTCCGCCAGAAGGCGCCGCTCGGCCTCGGCCATGCCGTCCTCTGCGCCAGAAGCGTCATCGGCGACGAGCCCTTCGCCGTCCTCCTCCCCGACGACATCATCGACGCCAAGATCCCCGCCACCAAGCAGCTCGTTGAGCAGGCGGAGCGTTACGGCTCCGGCGCCGTCGCTGTCATGGAGGTCCCCGAGAACGATGTCAGCATGTATGGCATCATCGCCTCCGAGCGCATGACCGAACGCTCCCACCGCATCTACGCGATGGTCGAAAAGCCCAAGCGTGACCTCGCACCGTCGCGCCTCGCGGTCATCGGACGCTACGTCCTGCCCCCCGAGATCTTCGACTACCTCGAGAAGACCAAGCCAGGCCACGGCGGCGAAATCCAGCTCACCGACGCCCTGCAGGCGCTCGCACGCGACCGCGGCCTTGTCGGCTACGAGTTCGAAGGCGACCGCCACGACATCGGCGACAAGGCCGGCTTCCTCCGCGCCAACATCGAGTTCGCACTCAAGCGCCCCGACCTCGCCCCCGCCCTCATCGAATACCTCCGCGGCCGGCTCGGCTCCGAGCTCTGAGCAGCGCGTGCGGACGCTGCTGCTCGCCGCACTCCTGCTTGCGGCTCCACCTGCGCTCGCTGCCCGCCCCACGCCCGCAGCCGCACTCCTCGGCGACGCCGCTACCTTCCGCGCCGCGCTCCCGGACGTGGCAGCCAACCTTCGGCTCGACCGCGGCGGCACCCAGCGTGTCGCGCGGCTTGAGCGGTCGAGCGCACAGCTTCGACTAACGGGCGCAGACGGCGCCGAAATTGCGGCGAACGGCAGCGCAGCCGACGACTTCGCGCTTCGCCTTCTCCAACTCGCACTGAGCGCGACACCCCCCGCTGCCGCCTTCGCCGAGCTCGACTGCCGGCTCCCCGCGACCCACCTCGGCCTCTTCCTCTTCGCCCACCCCGACGAGAGCCTCATCG
>CAIQPA010000187.1 GCA_903873545.1 uncultured delta proteobacterium | reverse complement strand
CTCTGCGGCCGCGGCGGTGTCGAGGTGGTCTGTGAAGGCGACGGTCAGGCCGGCGCGCTGGAGCCGGTCTCGGAGCGCCTGTGTGGCAGCCCGCCGGCAGTAGGGATGGGCGAGCGCCTGCAGCCCCATCTGCGCCAGTGCATCGGCCCGCTCGAGCAGCTCGTGCGGCGGCGGTAGCGGCTCCTCGTTGGTCTGGTACCAGAACGGAAACATGAGCTGTGCGGGACCGCCCTCGCGCTCATCTGCGAAGGTGGTGGCGAAGGTGCGCCGGTTGATGGTTCCGCCCGCCGCGGCGGCCTCGGCAGCGCGCCGCAGAAAGCGCTCGAGGCGGGCGAGCGAGGCTGCCGCCGCTTCGTGCGAAGAGAGCAGGCGGCGGAGCAGCGTCTCCTGCAGTAGCGGCCGCTCGGAGGGCTGGAGCGCGGCGACCGTCGCGGCCTGTTCGACCCAGTCGAGATCGGCGGCGGAGGGCTCGGTCATCTCGATTCGCTCTTGCCGCCGCTTCCGCACCTGCGCCGGCCGCTTCGGCAGCGCGAGAAAGGGCTCCACCTGCGCGGCGCTGAGGCGGAGCGCGACCCGCTCGAGGAGCAGGTGGAGCCGCTCCGGCTGGGTGCCATCGAGCAGCTGCGCGAGCCGCCTGCCGGTGATGGCCAGCGCGGTGGCGTCGGAGACAAAGAGGTCGAGCAGCGCGGTGAGATCGGCGAGCCGGTTCTGCACGGGTGTTGCGGTCAGGAGCAGCAGCTTGGTGTCGCCCTGCAGCGCAGCCACCGACTGGTGGCGCCTGGTGTCGGGGTTGCGCAGCTCGTGGGCCTCATCGCAGATCCAGAGCGGGCGATCGGGCAGCGTTTTGTGGAGCAGCGCATCGTAGGAGAAGACCTCGCCGTGGCCGCCGAGCTCTGCCTGCCACATGGGCCGCAGCGCCGCGGGGCAGAGGATGGCGGGCGGCAGGCCGAGCAGCTCTGCGACGCGGAGCGCTGTGCGGGTCTTGCCGGCGCCGACGGGCGAGGCGAGGAGCAGGCCGGGGAGCTGCCGAAGCGTCTGCGCTGCGAGCTGCGCGGCGAGCTCCTGGTGGGGCATGAGGCCCTGCTCGGAGGGCGTGCGCGCCGCCTGCAGCGCCGCGGGCCAGGGCGAGCTCTGGGCCCAGATCTGGTGGAGCGGGTGCCGGCTCATGCGACCCCCGCGAGCCACTTGCGGAGCTGTGCGAGCTGGGTCGGCGAGAGGCCGAGGAGCTGGCAGGCGAGCGCGTCGGCCTGGTCGAGATGGTCGGGCGTGGGGCTGCTGCCTGCGCGCTCCGCGAGCGCTGCGAACTGGCGGCCGAGCGGCCTGTCGCGGTCGAGCAGCGAGCCGGGCAGCGGGAGCCGTCCGATGGCGGCGGCGTTGTAGCGGCGGTAGCCCGAGAGGGCCCGCTCCGCCTGCCAGCGTGCTGCCGCGCGAAGGGGTGTGGTGTTGAGCCAGAGCGCGATGGTCGCGGCCTCTTCAGCGGTGGCGGTGGCGAGGTAGTAGCAGGTGTTGATCAGGAGCGGGCCGCCGCCGTTCACGGGCGGGAGCGTGGTCGCGGTGAGCAGCCGTGCGATGTCGGGCCAGGCGACCCGGTGGCCGAGCAGCTCGGGGCGCACGCGGCCGAGGAGCCAGGGCGGGCCGCTGGGGTCGAGGTCGCTGCGTTTGGCGAGGCGGTCGCGGTGGCTGTGGAGGTAGGCCGCGGTCGCCTCGTTGATGGCGGGCAGCGGCAGCGCGGTCTGCAGGTCGTAGGCAAAGAGGAGGCGCCGCGGCGCGCTGCCGGGGCGTGCGAGGTCGCGGCCGAGGAGGAGCGGCGCGGTGGGCGCGACGGTCTCGGGCGGGTCGACGAAGAGGTCGTTGGCGCCCGTCTTGATGCCCATCCGGGGTGTGAAGCGGTCGCCCACGGTCGCGCTGCAGCCGGCAATGGCCTCGGCGATGGTGGCGAGGTCGGGCGGCAGTAACGGCCAGGGGTCGTGTGGCGCCGCGGCGAGGTCTGCGTGGCGGAGCAGGCTGGGCGGATGGGGCGCGATCTGCAGCTCGATGCGGTGGCCCGGCCGGAGCGGGAGCGAGGCCTGCAGGGTGGCGCCGCCGCGTCGGGTGAAGAGGAGGGCGGGGAAGGTGTCGGCGCCGAAGTGGCGCTGGCCATCTTCGGAGAGGTCTTCGATGCGGAGCGGGAGATGCTCGGTGGCGAGCGCGGCACGGAGCGGCGCCCCATACTGGCTGCGGAGGAGCTTGGCGGGCAGCAGCAGCGCGACGATGCCGCCCTGCCGGCAGAGCTCGAGCGAGCGCTCCACGAAGGCCACCGAGAGGTCGGGCTGCGAGCCAAAGCTGGAGAGCTGCAGCGACTGGCTCCGCTGCTCGCCGAGCAGGGTGAGCGGCGCGGTTGCGCGTTGCGTGCGGAGGAGCCGGTAGCGCTGTTTGAGGGCGCGGCGATCTTCGGCCGGCAGCTCGCTGAGTCGAACCCAGGGCGGGTTGCCGACCACCCAGTCGAAGCCGCCACCGTCGTGCTGCTCCGCGAAGGCCAGCGCGGCATCGAAGGCCGGCACCCAGTCGCCCCGTTCGGCGGCGCGCAGCAGCGCATCGAGCCGCTCCCGCTCGCGCGGCATCGAAGGCGCGTTGGCCTCTGCCTCCTCGGAGAGCAGCGAGGTCTGCGAGAGCGAGCGGCTGCGGGCCTCGTCGAGGGCCTGTCGCTCCGCCTGCAGGAGCAGGATGGCGAGCTGCTGCTCGAGCGCGGCCGCCCGCTGTTCGAGCGGCTGTTTTGCAGGCCCGTGGGCCGTCGTCATGGCGGCGCGGAGCTGTGCGAGTTCGGCGCGCTCCTGCAGCCCCACGCCGGGATGGTGGAGCCGCGCGTGGCTGAAGAGGGCGTCGCCCTGGCGGAGCCTGTGGCCGAGGTTGGGGAGTGGCTCGATGGGGCCGCTCTGCTGGTCGGGCATGGCGGCGGCGAGCGCGAGCCAGAGGCGGAGCTCGGCGAGCGCGACGGCGGTGGCGGAGAGGTCGATGCCGAAGAGGTTCTTTGCCAGCGTCTGCCGGAGTGCCTCGTCTGCGCGGAGCGGCTCGTTGCGGGCCGCCGCGATGCGGAGCCGGAGGGTCGCGATGAGCTCCGCGGCCTCCAGCAGGAAGGCGCCGGAGCCGCAGGCGGGATCGAGGATGCGGAGGGTGTCGATGGGCGCTGCGAGCCTGTCGGCGAGGGCGCGGTGGAGCGGAGCCTGGTCGCCTCGGAGCGCGCGTAGCAGGGTGGCTGCGTCGCGCTCCGAGGTGAGGTCTGCGAGCCAGAGGCGGAGCGTCTGTTCGAGCAGGTGCCGGACCAGCGCCGGCGGCGTGTAGAAGGTGCCGGAGCGGGAGCGCTGCTCGTCGTTCATGAGCCGTTCGAAGACATGGCCGAGCATGCGGGGATCGATGGCCTCGTGGTCGGAGGACTGTTCCGATTCGACGAAGCGGTAGCGCTCGAAGAGGTTGCGGATGAGGTCGCGGAGCGGCTCGTCGGGGAGGTTGAGCGCAGGGTAGCGCTGCTCGAGCGTGGTGGCCGCAAAGAGGCCGCCGTTGAGGTAGGGGATGTGGCGGAAGCGGAGCGGCTGCGAACGGTCGTCCGGGGCGAGGTTGAGGGCCCGGAAGAAGAGGGGCTGGAGCCGTGCGCGGAAGAGGTCGCGGTGGTGCGGATGGAGGAGCTGCGCGGCGAGGAAGCGGGGGTTGTTGTCGAGCCACCCCTTGCGCTGGATGAAGTAGAGGAACATGAGCCGGCAGCAGAGGGTGAGCGCCAGCGCTTCGCGGTGGTCGGTGGCCTCTGGGGGCAGTCCGGTGAAGCTGGCGGAGACGGTGCGGAGGGCCTCTCGGAGCTCGCGGAAGAAGCGGTGCGACAGGTCGCGCCGGGCCAGCTTGGGGCGGAGCTCGAGGGCGACCGCGAGGGCCTCGTTGTGGCGGGCAAAGCAGTCCCAGAGCTCGCGGTCGCTGCGCCGCGTGGAGGCGCCATCGCCGGCCCACTGGTGGAGCTCGCCCGCGGCATCGATGAGGGCGATGGCGGCGGCGGTGGAGCGGGTGCTGCGGCCGACGACGAGCGCGCCGGGGAGCACCCGTGCGAGCTGGCGTGCGCGGAGGATGGCGTGGGGGAGCGGGTCGCCGTCGGTGGCGGTGAACCAGAGCGGGAGCGGGTCGAGCGGGTTCATCCAGACGCTGTCTTCGAGCGGCTCGGCGAGGCGGTCGAGGAGGTCGGCATCGAGGGTCATGCCGGCGCTGAGCGGCTCGACGGTCCAGCCCCGTTGGCGGAGCCAGGCGGCAAAGGCGGTGGCGTTGTCTGGCAGGATGGGTTCGGCGGACGACATGGGCAGCTCCGAGAGGGGGATCGGAGAACTTGTCGTCGTCTGTGGCCGGTTGTTGCGGAGGTGACGGTCGATTTTGTCACGGAGCGGCGGGCGTGCGCCGAATAGGTGCGCGCGGCGCGGCGGTAGGCTATCGGGGGCCGGTAACCTGTTCCTTCGACTCGAGGATGAAGATGAAGACCCGCGCCCCCCTCCAGACAAGCCTGCTTCTGCTCCCGCTCGTTCTCCTTGCCGCCTGTTCTGACGACACGAGCGAGGCCTCTGGCACCGAAACCGATACCGGCACGACCGATACGGGCGCGGGAGACACCGGTACGACCGATACGGGCACGACCGACACGGACCCTGCCGATACGACGGTAGATGACACGGGCACGACGGACACCGGTACGACGGATACGAGCACCGACACCGGTACGGCGGACACGGACCCTGCCGATACGACGGTGGATGACACGGGCGCGACGGACACCGGTACGACCGACACGGGCCCCGGCCCCGTCACGGGTGTTCCCCCGCTCATCAACGAGGTCTCCGCGGCCTCCACCCCCGACTGGTTCGAGGTCTACAACCCGAACGACGAGCCGCTCTCGCTCAACGACTTCTACTTCAGCGACGACGAGCTCGCGCCGCAGCGCACCCTCTTCCCCTTCGGCATCACCATCCCCGCGCGCGGCTACTACCAGCAGACGCTCGATGCCGTCTTCCCTGGCTTCGCGCTCGGCGGCACCGAGACGCTCGTCATTGCCGACATCGATGGCGCCATCCTCGACACCGTCTCCTGGATCGACGGCGACTCACCGCTTGGCGAGTCCTACGGCCGCTTCCCCAACGGCGACGGCCCCTTCAAGCGGCTCTACACCCCCACGCCCGGCACCGCGAACCTCGACAATCCGCCCCCCGCTTGCGGCGATCGCCGCCTCGATGCGGGCGAAGAGTGCGACGACGGCAATACCACCGCCGGTGACGGCTGCGATGCCCTTTGCGTGGTCGAGTTTGTGGTCACCGACTGCGGCAATGGCGCGATGAACTCCGGCGAGGAGTGCGACGACAGCAACACGCTCGATGGCGACGGCTGCGACAGCCTCTGTGTGCTCGAGGCCTACACCGGTCTGATGGTCATCAACGAGGCGCAGGCCGGCTCCTCTCTCGGTGTCACCGACTGG
>CAIQPA010000186.1 GCA_903873545.1 uncultured delta proteobacterium | reverse complement strand
GAGTCGCAGAGCCCGCCGAGCGGCGTCGCGCCGTCGCCGACGATGTTGGTACAGGCGCCCGTGGCGTCGTCGCAGACGGGGCGGATGGGGTCGAGGTCGAGGCACTCGCGCCCTGCCGTTGTGCAGCGGCTGTCGCTGAAGGAGAGCGACAGGTTGTAGGTCGTCAACGCATCACTCGTGCCGGGGAACTGGTTCACCCGGAGCAGGTAGCGGCCCGTCGCAAGGAAGGGGGCGTTGATGGTCTCGCTGCGTGAGGCCTCGCCGGCGCTCTCGCCAACCGCGACGCCCGCTTCGGTGAAGAGAAAGATGTCCAGATCGATGGTCGTCGGTGTGGTCGCCGAGAGCGTCAGTCCCTTGCCCTCCTCGGTCACCTCAATGACAAACCAGTCGTCGTTTGCGTCGCAGATCTGCAGGCCGGTGATACCCGCGGTCGTGAGAAGCGCGGTGATGGCGCCCGGCGAGTCGTTGGGCTCGGAGGCGTCGTCGTCGCGGCAGGCAGGCGCCTCGATGGTGGTGCAGAAGCCGATGCCCTGGTTCTCCGTCCGGCGGCAGACGCGGCCATCGCCACAGTCCGCATCGACATCGCAGCCTACGAAGCTGCAGGTCGCCGTCGGCACATCACAGGTGAAGTTGATCGGGCACTCGAAGTCGGTCGCGCAGCCCTGCACACACATGGTGCCGCCGAAGAAGTCGATGCAGTCGCCGCCCGTAAAGTCAGCGCAGTCCGTGGCATCGGCGCACTCCCGTGAGCAGCGGTTGGAGGCCAAGCCATCGCGGCCGAAGAAGCAGGTGAGGTCGCCCGCACAGTCATCGTTCGAATCGCAGTTGGCGGCCGGTCCACCGGGCACGCTGGGTACAAAGGCCTGACAGGTGCCGAAGACGCACTGGCTGCGGCCCGGCACGCTGATGCAGTCGCTGTCGCGCTCACAGGCGCCGGCCTCGAAGCTCACGCTCAGGCTGTAGGGCTTGGCGAGCGAGGTCGTCGTCGAGGCATCCTCCACCAGGATGAAGTACTGCCCCGGGATCAGGTAGGCGAGGGTGTCGGTTGCGGGAGACGCCGCCGCAGTAGAACCGAGGTCAGAGACCAGCGCGCCCGTGTTGTCGTAGACGCGGAACACAAGCAGCGCGTCTCCGCGGAAGCTCACCGAAACAGCCAGCGTCCCTGCCTCGGGAACCGCCACGGCGAAGTAGTCGGGCTCGGAGGCGCAGGTGTAGAGCTCCTCGAGCACCGTGGCGCCGTCCACCAGCTCCAACACCGCGGCGGTGGAGGCGGTATCGTTCGGCTCCGACAGGTCTTCGCCGCAGCTCCGCGGCGCGATCGGCTCGCAGACACCCGACGAGAGCAGGCAGCCGGTCCCCTCCGGACACTGTGCATCGCTCGTGCAGGCGCTTGCCACGTTCAGCGTGTAGCGCCCATCACCGGTCGGCTCTGCGGCTACAACCACATAGACCAGCTCATCCACGGCCGCCGTGTAGGAGACCGTCGTGCCATTCGTGGCATCGGTTGCGACGCTGCCCACCGAAACGCCTGGCTCCGCCGCATGCTCCATGCGAATCGAGAGCCCAACCGCGGTAGCGCCAGCGAGGAACTTGGCCTGAATCGTCTGACCCGCAACAGCCGGCATCGCATACCAGTCCTCGGTGCCGGCGCAGGCAAAGAGATCGCTGTTGTCGAACGCAAGGTCGGGGACGGCGTAGGCAGCCTCGCGCGACTGGTTCGGTGCAAAGGCATCTTCCCGGGCGCAGGTCGCAGGCCCGGTGTCTGTGACGTCGATGGTGATGGTCGAATCGGGCCGCGTGTCGGCAGCCACATCGCCGCTACCGCTCGAGGTACCCGTATCGCCCACCTCTGCGGTGGTCGTGGAGGTCTCCGAGGTGCCGCAGGCCGCGAGCAGGGGAAGGGCGAAAAGCGCGAACCGCGCGAGGTGCTTGGGCATCTTCATTCTTGTAGGTATCGGGCAGGCGGGCCCATACCCGCGCGCGTTGAGCGCAACCCTCTGCAACACTCCCCTCGCAATTGCAATCCTCACTCCCCGCTTCTCGCGCCGCCCTGCTCGGATGGTTCGACCTTCACCAGCGCGATCTCCCCTGGCGCCGCACCCGCGACCCCTATGCCATCTGGGTCTCCGAGGTCATGCTCCAGCAGACCCGCGTAGAGACTGTGCGCCGCTACTGGGACCGCTGGCTCGAGACCTTCCCCACCGTCGCCTCCCTCGCCTCCGCCTCCACCGAGGCCGTCCTCTCCCAGTGGCAGGGGCTCGGCTACTATCGACGCGCCCGCAACCTCCAGGCCGGCGCCATCTTCATCGTTGAGCAGCTCGGCGGAGCTATCCCAACCACCGCGGAGGGCTGGAAGACGGTACCCGGCGTTGGCCCCTACACCGCTGGCGCCATCGCCTCGATCGCCTTCGGAG
>CAIQPA010000185.1 GCA_903873545.1 uncultured delta proteobacterium | reverse complement strand
GCGGCGGTCTTTCCCGTGCCAGTCTGGGCGATACCGAGGAGGTCTCGTCCGGCAAGCAGCGGCGGGATCGCCTGGTTCTGAATCGGAGTGGGAGTGGCGTAGCCCTCGTGGGCCAACGCACGCAAAAGGGGCTCGATGAGCCCGAGATCGGCGAACGAATTCAAGTTGTTCCTAAGAAGAGGAGTGGTCGCAGCGCCTTATGCGCGCGCCCTTGTTTCGCATACATAGCCGCCGATTGCGAACTTCGCCACCCGCGGCGGCAACAATCGGGCGCAGGCGACGATAACCCATCGTCTCCTTTCGCTCAGGGTTGTCATGTCGAACGCCGTCTCTGCCATTGCCATCGCCCTCACCGCGGGGGCCTCGCTGGGTGCCGCGCTCCCCGACCCGTCGGGTGGCGCCTGGCTGTTGCTCCCCGTCGCTGCTCCGGCGCTCTGCCTGCTGCTGGCCCGCCGCGCCGGACTCCGCCGCATCAGTGTGCTGGTCTGGGTCGCGCTGCTCGCCGCCTTCGTCACGGCGGAGCGGGTGAGGGGCCAGCGCGACGCTCCGCTCGTGCCTGCTTGGGAGGGCGCGAGCCAGCTCATCGTACAGGTCGAGGAGGGTGCCCGCCCAGCCGCGGAGGAGCACACCATCGTCGTGCGGCTTCGCTCGCGCCGGACCGCTACCGGCTGGGAGCCTGCCGGAGGTCGCTGGGTCATCCCGCGCCACACGAGCAACTGGCTGCCTGCCGAAGGCGACTGGCTCCAACTCACGGCAACCGCCTCGCCCCCGTCGCTCCGATTGCATGAACTCGGCTTCGACCCCGCCTCATTCGCCCGTTCGCGCGGGCTCTCCGGGACACTCTGGACCGAGGGACCCTCCGTCTGGCTTGGTGCCGACACCGGGTTCCGCCGAGGCGTCGACCTGCTCCGTCTCCGCATGGAGCGCGCCATCCTCTCGCAGACCTCGGGGCCGGCAGCGGGTGTCTTGCTCGCGATGGTCACCAGCAGCCGCCAGGAGCTCGACCCGCTCGTGAATCAGCAGTTCGCGGCAAGCGGGATCACACATGTGCTCGCGGTCAGCGGCATGCACCTCACCCTGCTCGGCCTCTGCATCGTGTTTGTGCTCAAACGCCTCTTCCGCAGGGTTCCTGCGCTCTGTCTCTGGTTCGGTGCGGAGCGGGCAGCGCTCCTCGCGACGGCGCCGGTGATGTGCGCCTACGTGGTGCTCACGGGGGCGCCGGCGAGCGCTGTTCGGTCGGGCGTTATGGCGATGGTCGTGGTGCTGGCGCATGCGCTCGAGCGGCCGCCCTCGGGGCTTGGCGCGCTCTGGGGCTCGGTGGCGCTGATGTTGGCCTGGGAGCCAATCTGGGTGACCGATGTAGGCTTTCAGCTCTCTGTGGCTGCGACCTGGGCGCTGCTCACCCATGGGCGCGCCTTCCGAGCAGCTTCGACGCGCGAGCGTGAGGAGGAGGACGAGGCTCCGAGGCCGGTCCGCTGGCTCCGCTGGTGCTGGGAGCAGGTGGTCGAGACGCTTCGGACCTCGGTCGCGGCGACGCTGTCTACCGCACCTGTGGTGCTCTGGAACTTTGGCGCGCTGCCCCTCTTCAGTCCACTCGCCAACCTGCTCGTGGTGCCTGCAATCGGCACGCTGGCGCTCCCGCTGGGCGCCTTCGGCAGCCTGCTCGACGCCCTCCCGATGGGCGGCGGTTTCCCCTTCATCTGGCTCGCCGAGCGGGCCACGGCCTTCGGCCTCTGGGTCTCTGACCAGGCGCATCCGCTGCTCTCGCTGCCGCTCGTCTGGGGACGCCCGTCGCCCATCGGCTGCATCGGCTGGGGGCTGCTGGCGGTGGGAGCGCCCGGCCTCTTCCTCCGCTCACGCCGCGCCGACCTGGCGCTCGTCGCCGCGACACTCGTGCTCCTCGCCTTCGACCTCCCACCGGCATGGAAGCCAGCGCCGGAGATGCGGATCCACGCCATCCCCGTGGGGCAGGGCGATGCCACCTTTGTGGCGCTTCCAACCGGCCACACACTCCTCATCGACGCCGGCGGCTCGGGACGCCAGCTCCCCGACACCGGCACCCGCACGGTGCTGCCCTATCTCCGTATCCTGGGCTATCGCAGCGTCGATGTTCTGGTCGCGACCCACGACGATGCCGACCACCTCGCAGGCATCGCAGAGCTGGTCCCCTACCTCACGCCCTCCCAGATCTGGGCGGGCTCGCTCGACCCCTCGAAGAAGCTCGTCCGCTCCCTCCGCGAAGGTGCCAAACAGGTCGGCGCCGAGCTGCTTCATCCCGACCAGCCGCCCGCCCGGCTCTCTTTGGGGAGCGGCCCGCGGCAGGTGAGCATCGAGACGCTGCCACGGCCTTCCGAGCTAACCGGCAACGACGGAAGCATCGTGCTCCGCATCTGTGATGGCACCTTCTGCGCGCTCCTCGTCGGCGATACCGAGGCGCCGCGCGAGGCCCATCTGCTGGCCTCGGGGGCCAACCTGCGCGCGACGCTGCTCAAGGTCGGACACCATGGGAGCAAGACCTCCACGACCCCGGCCTTCCTCGCGGCAGTGGCGCCGCGGATTGCCCACCTTGAGCTCGGCCGCGACAACAAGTTCGGCTTCCCCCACGCAGAGGTCACCGCACGGCTCAACGCCGCAGCTGTCTGGACCGACCGCACCGATCAGGGCTCTGCCCTCGTCGTCGCCTCCGATGGCGAGAGCTGGTGGCGTGAGCGAGCCCTCACGGCGCGCGGCTGGTAGCGCGTGGCACGCACAGGCCAACCCTGCTAGTTGCCCCGCCGACGCAGCCCTCCGGACCACCGCATGTCCCACTCCGACCAGCCGGCCGACGCCACCGCCTATCGCAGCTCATGGAGAGTTGCTGTGGCCATCTTCGCCCTCTCGCTGCTGGTCTTCGGAGCCTTTGCGGGGAGCAGACTGCGGCAGCAGAGCACAGACCCCCACTTCGTCTACCTCGCCGACAGCTACCTCCACGGTACGCTCGAGGTGCGCGGCGCGCCTCCTCATGGCAACGACTGGGCGACGGTGGAGACCCTCCACCTGAAGAGCGGTCAGGAGCTCAAGGGCTTCTGGTGGAACAAGGGGCAGCGCAAGTTCATGGACCTGCGCGGCCGGCTCTATGTGCTCGATGTGGCGGAGGCGCGCACCGCCAAGAGCACCTTCGCAAACTACGTCTCCTTTCCGCCCATGCCGGCCGTGCTGATGATGCCCTTCGTGGCGGTATGGGGCATGGCCTTCAACGATGTCCTCTTCACCGTGGCGATGGCTGCGCTCAATGTGGTGCTCGCCTGGGGGCTGCTGCTGCAGCTCGGCCGGCTCGGTTACACACGGCTTTCGCGGGGCGACCTTGGCTGGCTGCTGGCCCTCTTCGGCT
>CAIQPA010000184.1 GCA_903873545.1 uncultured delta proteobacterium | reverse complement strand
GCTGAACTGCATGCCGACAGTGGTCTCCACCGCGCCGCCGAGCCGCATGAAGGCAGCGCCGAAAGAGAGGCGGGTGCGGGTGCTAGGTTCGAAGAAGAGATTGGCCAAAAGACGGCCGCGCAGCAGGTCGCTCGTCTCTTCGCCCCGCGCGATGGGCAGGCAGCGATCGGCAACAGCAAAGATGCGGTCGAGGTCGGTTCGGCGAAGTTGCGCGACAGAAACCAGATGGGTGTTCAGAAGCGGCATGGTTTGCTCCCGTGTGCAGGACGGGCAGCACCTAGCAGGGGGCGAACAGGAGGGCGAGACTGATCGCGATTGCCGCGATGCGGGGCCGACGCTAGCCTCGGCAGGCTCACCGCACTTCGCGTCTAGAGAGGAGTCGCCCCATGAACACCCACCATCTGCTCGCCCTGCTCCTCCTCGGTATCTCGCTCAGCGGCTGCGTGAAGGCTGGCACAGGTTGGCGGAGCGAAGGCGTGGTGCCGGGCCTGAAGTCCGTCGAAGAGGCGACGGTTCAACCGAGTTCGCAGCCCACCTCGCAGCCTACCTCGCAGCCCACCTCGCAGCCCACCTCGCAGCCCTCGGGCGGCGGCAAGTAGCCGCAGCGCATGGTCTCTGCGACGCAGACGGGGTTGAAAGGCAGGTCGGGGAACGATGCCGCCGCTCTCTTGTCGGCGGAGTGGATGCGGCTGGCGAACGAGCCATCGCTGCCGCGCGACCGCTCGCAGGAGCTGCTTCAAGCGCTCGACCGACTGCCCGTGACGAGCTGGCCGAGCGTGCCGCGCGAACGTGTGCTGACGGCCGCCTCCACCCTCACGGCCCTTGGCCAGGCCGCCGAGCGGCTCAACTTTCGAGACCGCCGGCTGCTCGAAGTGACAGACCAGCTCCTCCACCGCCTCCTGAGCGACCTACCCGCATGGCATCCCCAGTCGGACAGCGATATCGAATCGCTCTTCGAAGCCTGGGAGCGACTGCCTTCCAGCCGCCGCGCTCCCGTGACGCTCGCGCTCGCGGCGTTGGAAGACCGTGAGGCCATCATCGCGCTGGAGCGACGGGTCTCGCGCGAGCTGCTCCGCACCAACCCCGACGTATCGTCGCTGCTCTCGCTCATGCAGCGCGACTCGACACAGGCGACCCGCCCACGCGACCTCCGCCTCCTTGGAGCCCGCCTGCGGGCCCGCCTCGGCGATCCAGACGGCGCGCTCGCGCTGCTGGCCCAAGAGAGCTCCGGCTGCGCTGCCTGCGCCGTGGCTGCCGCCGAAATCCTCGATGAGGCGGGCCGCACGCAGGAGGCCTCGGCTTGGCTGCTGCGGGCAACCGTCGGGGACGAGCCGTTGACCATCCGGCAGTTCATCTTCGACCGGGCCTCGGCAGGGAAGGCGTGGCAGGAGGCCCTCGACCAGCAGGTGGCCATCATCGAGGCGAGCCAGGATGGTGAACCCTGGCGGGGCTTCCGAAGCCTGCTCGAAGAGCAGGCGCCCGAGCTGCTCTCCCGCGCCAAAGAGCTGCTGCGGCTCCGTGCACCGGACGCCTACATGACCATCCTGTTGCAGGAGGGACCCGACGAGGAGGTCGCCCTCTGCGCACAGTCGAAGGCCTTCTCCGCCGCACGCCTCTGGGAGATTGCGGGGCTGCTGCAGCCGCGGATTCCGGCGGAGGCCGCCAAGCTCTACGAGCGGGCGCTGCAGATGCAGGGCGTCGCCGCAGTCACACGCATCGAGATGACCGCGTTCCTCGAACGGGTGCGCGAAGTGACCCCCTTCTTTGAGTCGCTCGGCCGACCCACCAAGGCCCACCGGATCGCGCGTGACGCGGCTGCTGTCTCCAAGTGCGGCGCGGCGCTCAAGCGAGAGTACGAGCACTTTTTCGGCAGCAGGCTTTGAGCCAATCAGTGGGCGTCGCGGCCTGGTTGGAGCGGGCCAACGCCCTCTCGCAGCCCCGTGCCGGCTATCGGTTTGGACCGGAGAACCTGCTCCTGCCCGACCTCCTCCTCGATGCGCCCCATTCCGCGCCGCAAACCCTCATCGACCTTGGCGCAGGCTGCGGCGTCCTCGGCCTGCTCGGCGCCATGACCACGGGCGCGGAGTGCTGGCTGGTCGAGCGAAATGCCGAGATGGTCGAGCACCTGCAGCGCAACCTCACAGCCGTCTCAACGCCGGTACAGATCGTCTCGGACGACCTCCGCAGTTGCGACCTTCCGGCCGCAGACCTCATCGTCGCCAACCCGCCCTTCTTCCGCGTTGGCGAGGGCATGCGCTCCAAGCATGAGACCGTCCGCGACGCCACGCACAGCCACCACGGCGAACTGTACGACTTCGTCAGCGTCGCTGCCTCGAGGCTTGCTCGAGGCGGCCACCTCTGGCTCCTCTACCCGACGGACCGCATCGGCCAGCTCTTCGACGCCGCCGCCGCGCAGGACCTGCACCTGACCGCGCTCTACAACCTCCACGCACGCCACACCGGGCGGAGCTACCGCGTCTGGTGCCGGCTCGAGCACCAACCTGCACCGATGCGATTGATCTGCATGTCGGTCCTGACTGAACGCTGATGCCGCGCGCTAGTTCTCGTCCGGCGGCAGCCGTGGCGCAGAGACCTGCCTGTCGAGCGACCGCTTTGCGATGCGCATGATGGGGTCGAGGTAGATGGGCAGTTTGGCGAACCAGGCGATAATCGGGTGGCGCTCAAAAAAGCTGTCGACGAGCGCTCGCCCGCTCGCACGGATACGCATCATGAGCAGGTCGGCATCTTGGGGTCGCTGGCTCTCTTCCGCCTTGCGAATGCCGAGTGCGTCGAAGGCTACAACCTTGCCGCTGAGCGCGTCGGTGACGGCGCGTGCGACCTGCATGCCGATACCAGCGTCGTGCATCCGCGCCTGCAGCGAGAGCAGGCCGCCAACGGCGTAGATGCGGTCGCCGGCGAAGAGGTCGTAACGCTCGTCCGGCGAGAAGACAGGGACGAGTGAGACCATACGCCGGCCGCCGAGTCCCGAGACCTGGTCCGACTCCCAGACACGCTCCGCCACGGCCAACTTCTGCTCTTCCGTAAGCGTCGCCGACGCGGCAATTCCAAGAACAGAGGCGTAGGCCTGCGCCGCTCCGAGGCTGTCGACGCGGAAGGCCTCGTGATGGACAGGCGGACGCTCGCAGCGGTCGGTGATGAACCGAGCCCGCGCCGCGACGAGGTTGTTGCGCTTGGCGATTTCGCGCATGTCTTGCGCTCGGACGCTGTTCATCAGGGAGTCGAAGAAGAGGCGCGACGCCGCAGTCGGGTGAAGGAGCGAGGCCTCCATCTGCTCCTCGCGCGTCTGGCCGCGAACTGCCACCGGAGGCGCCGCGGTCAGCCCGGCGATGATGGACTGGAGTTGTACCGTTCTCGAGCCAACCGCGAGCGCCGGCCGTGTCAGGGTTGGCACCCGCGCCTTCGGCGCCTTGAGCAGCGCCTCGGCGAAACGCACCGGGTCGACCGCCGGCTCCACACCCCCCTCCCCGTGCCGCGCACGAGCCGGGGTCTGGTCGGGGAAGGCATCCACAAAGAAGACCGTCCGCTCGTAGTTGAGCGCAGCGCCGACCGCGGCCGCGGCGTAGGTCCCGTCTGGCTCACGCGGCTGGAGTTGAAGGCGAATCGCATCCTGCCAGCGGCCGAGCCGAAGCGCGGGCGCCACCGGCTTGTTGTTGAGCACGCCGCCGTCGATGTAGAGGCGCCGCTCGCCGCGCGCATCATCGATGGCGACGGGGCCGATGGCGAAGGGGAGCGCGGCGGAGGCAGCGCAGACCGCAGCCACCTTTGCCGCCTCCGAGGTCTGCCAGACCAGCGCTTCGGCCGCATCGCTACGCCCCGTATCGGCAAGGAAACGAGCCGCGACCTCGCAGGAGGAGGCGTCGCGGGCGAAGAGGAACTTGCGAACCTCGGCGTGGTTGCGGCCGCCGAGGTCTCGGACCAGTCGTGGACCGTGGGCCATCGAGCCATCGCGCGGCATGACGGCAGCCTGTCCGAAGTCGGGGTGTCCGAGCACACGGTCGGCGTCGAAGTCGGCGCGCGAATGCACGCCGAAGAGGTCGGTGAGCGTGACGCCAAAGGCGACAATGCCGCTATCTTCCACCAGCCCGTCGGGCTCGGCCGCGGTTGCCCCGCCGCTGAGCAGCTTCTCAACGAGCGCATGCAGCCGAGCACCGGAGAGGAGCGACCAGCCGGGCGCATCCATGTGGACGGTTCGGGCGGCAGCGGTCCCTTCGCCGGCGAGCACCACAAAGTCGCCCTCGTTGATCCAGTCTCCCGTGATGGTGCCGGGGGCATCGTCGTCGAACCCCTCGCCGAGGTAGCGCGGGTCGAAGAGCGCCTTGATCACCTGGGCACCGCAGATGGCGCCGGCAGATGCGCCGCCGATGCTGTCGACAGTGATCCGTCCCCAGTGCGGACCGAGGTAGCGCGGGTCGCTGTCGGCGGCGCCTTCCACCACGGCCCGGTTGTGGTTGCGGAGCCCGATGAGGAGCTGTTTGGCGGCGCCCGAGAGGAAGGTGCCAAGCGCGCCGGCGCCCGCGAAGGCGAGCGAGGCGCGAACGGGATGCCTCTGGCGGAGCGAAGCGGTCATATGGTCTCGCGGAGGGGCCGCCTGACGGCCTTCGGATCAGTCGACGGTGTAGGCCTGACGGAGTCCCGGGCAGGCCGGCTCGGGGAGCACCTCGGGCAGCTTGCTGACCATCTCTTGGAGCGTCGGCTCGAGCTGAATCATGGCGTCGAGCTCGGCGTTCTGCGCGGCCGTGCGAGAGGTCTGCCGCTGCAGCGCGGCGCGACGAATCTGGAGGTTCTCGAAGGCGGTCTTCAGGCCGGGGCGGCGCTCCTTGTAACCCTCCGCCAAGGCCTGGGTCATGCTGCGGATGGTGATGCACTCATCCTGACGGAAGCCGGGTGTCTGACCGTAGTTCGCAAAGAGCCGATCCTGCAGCCGCGTGACCAGCTTGGCGGTATCGCTCAGCTCCACAAGACCTGCGAGACCCGCGGCCGCGGGGGCGTTGACCTGCGCGAGCCCCTGCAGCAAGGGCGCGGGGGCCTGCGCGGCGCCCTCGCCGTCGAACGTTGTGGCGAGCCGGGTCGCACGCGCATACCAATCGAAGGTGTCGAGCATCATGGTGCCCTCGGTCTCGTTCAGCATGCGGGCATCCTGGAGATCGAGCACGGTGGACTTTGCGCCACGGACGATGTCGTCTGGGCTCTCGCCGCGCCGCACCTGCCGCTGCACGCGGGCAAGGTTGACGGGCAGATCGGTGGGGTAGCGGCTGAAACGGACCACGTTGAAGACTACATAGGGCGACTCGCGGTACTCGTCCTGCGTATCCTTCCAGTAGAGGCGAC
Source organism: uncultured delta proteobacterium (assembly GCA_903873545.1). GTDB lineage: Bacteria > Myxococcota_A > Bradymonadia > REDH01 > REDH01 > CAIWGR01. The sequence continues at coordinate 3,197 of CAIQPA010000184.1, read as the reverse complement.
CCGACTTGTAGATCAGCTTGCCCTTGGCCGCGAGCGCGCCACCCGGAACGCGGGGATTGTCGGTCATGCCGACAAGCACGAAGTTGCCACCCATGAGCAGGCTCTGCGGCTGCCCGCCCTCGACCGTCTCCACGGGCACGAAGTCGGTGGTCATCTCGAAGACATAGGTCGGCTCGGCCGCGTAATCGAGGAGGTAGTTCACCGCGGTGAAGCCGATGTTGATCATCTCCTTCTGGAGCTCGTTAACCTTGAAGACATCGGCCGACTGGGCCTCCTCGAGCCGCTTCTTCGACCAGTCCACAATCTTCTTCGCCAGCTCCGCGTCGTTGAGCTGCGCGATGGTGAACTGGAGCCGGAGCGGGTCGTTGCCCGTGCGGAAGGGGGGCGTGATGAAGGCGCTGTCGAAGGTGGCGTGCGCGTCGCGGAAGACGGGATTCACCTGCACGACAGACTTGAACTGGCACTCCTGCGAGGCACGGCGCGACGACAGCTGCTGCGCCGACGGCTTGAAGCCCAGCTTGGCCTCCACGTCGGTCAGCTCTTGGCAGGACTGACCGTCCGGGATGATGCCGCCGATCTGCGCGATGATCGCCAGGTTGCCGACGCTGCGCCCAAGCATGTTGCCCGCGTAGATATGCTCGAGCTTGATGCCGAAGTAGTCGTCCGAGGTGATGGCTTCGCGGGGTCGGGGCGTTGGCGCGAGGTCGCGGGTGTTGACCGAGCCATCCTGCAGCGCGCGCAGCGTGAAGTAGTCACGAATGCCCACGCCGGGCATCACATTCGTGCCGCTGTCAGCCTTCGGATTGCAGGCGGTCGCACCCAAGAGCACGAGACCACCTACCAGCGAGAACCATCCAAAACGCTTTCGAGTCATCATTGCTCCTCCATGAGATTTCGACTCGCGGAACGATGCCACGCGCCGTCCGCAATGGCAACAAATCAGCCGCCGATGCCTCCCACGACGACCCACACAGTCGACTATTCGACAGCGCCCTCAGATTGCCGCCGAACGCACCTGCCCGTCAGGTCGGAGCGAGCGGCCCGAAGAGGTGGTCTGTCATGGAGAGCAGCTCCTCCAGCGTGTGGATGTCGCGACCCTTCGCAGGAACCGTGAGCACAGGCGTCTTGCCGGCCTTCGACATCAGCAGGTCGATGCCAGCCCGATCGCGAAGGCCCAACGACGCCAGCGCGCCATAGGCACGGTTCAGATGGGCCAGCCGCTCCGGCCCAAGCGATGCGGCAACCTCCGGCCGCGCCAGCGCTGCAGCCCCATCGGCGCCGAACTGATCATGGCTCCGGTTGAGCACCATCATCCAGATCTGCATCCGCGTGCCCGCCAGCCGATCCCAGACGTAGCAGGCCTCGTCCACGCGACGCGGATCGGGCGACGCAACCACCACATAGTGGGTACGCCCATCGCGCAGGATCTCATGAACGCGATCACCGCGCACCTTGAACTCCGCACGCACCACCCGAAGCGCCTCGAAGAACTCTCCGAGCTCGGCCACGAACTTGTCGCCGCCGATGGTCGACAGGAGCTTCAGCACCGCCGCTCCCGGATTGAAGAGCTTTTGGAAGAAGCCCGACTCGCTCCCGCTGTTGGGCACGAACCAGCGCATCACCTGCTCATCGAAGAGGCCTGCTGTCTTCCGCGGCGCATCGAAGAAGTCGAGCGTGTTCTTGGAGGGCGGCGTATCGAGCACGATGAGATCGTAACCGCCGCGCTCGTAGAGGTCGTAGAGCCGCTCGAGCGACATGTACTCCTGCGTCCCGGCAAACTGGTCCACCATGATGCGGTAGATCCGGTTCTTCAGGATGCGCTCTGCATGCACACCGGCGGTGCGGATAATGAGCTCATCGAAGGTCCGCTGTGCGTCGAGCATCATCGCCGACAGCGAACCGCCGCGCGCGGCGAGGCTGCCTAGCTCCACGGCGCGGGCCTCGTTTCCGAGCGACTCAAGGCCCATGGCATTTGCGAGCCGCTTGGCCGGGTCGATGGTGAGCACGAGCGTGCGGCGGCCGAGCGCAGCAGCGCGCAACGCCAGCGCAGCAGAGGTGGTGGTCTTGCCTACGCCGCCTGTGCCAACACAGACCAGCAGCTTCGCCTCGGCCAGCACACTGTCGCTGATGTGGCGCTCGCTCATGTCTGCTCCAACAGACGGGCGGCAACCTGGTCTACGAGGTCGCGGTCGCTCGCCTTCGAGAAGACAAAGGGGGTGTCGAAGAGCGGGATCGACAGCTCTGTCCGAAGCCGCGCAAGCTGCTCCCGCTCCTGCTCCGTCCAGTAGCGGGCCAGCTCGATCGCCTCGAGCAGCTCCGGCGCTCCTGCAGCAGAAGCGTCGCCCAGAGCGGCAGATGCTGCCTCGGTGTCGGCGGCCTCCACCTCGAGATGGCGCAGCCCGTTGCAGACCACGCCGACGATGGCCGTCTTGACCGCCGACTTCAGGTTGGCCGCCAGCTCCAGCGTCTCATTCACCGGCATCTCCTCCGGCAGCGTGACCAGCACCAGACCGGCCCGCGCGGGATCGGTGAAGAGCGCATCCACCTCGTGCAGCCGCTTCGCGAGTTCACCGATCGAGACCATCTCGGCCATCGACCGGGCCACCCGCAGCAGCTTGATGGCATGACCGCTCGCCGGCAGGTCGATGATAACGAGGTCGTAACCGGGCTTCTCCTGCATCACCCGCTCGGCGATCTGATCCAGGATGACCGCCTCCATCACGCTGGGTGCCGACTCGAAGAAGATGCCCACAATCCGGTTGCCCACAATCGCATCGGCGACACGACGCGACGGCACCACGCGGCCCACGAAGGCCCGCATACAGTCGGCCGCCACGAGGTTGCATGCGTAAAGATTCTCCGCCAGCCGGGCCGTCTCAAAGCCGATGGTCGGCACGCTGAAGATGCGCCGCAGCGAAGGGTCGGTGTCGAGTTCGCAGAGCAGCACCCGCTTGCCCTGACGGGCAGCCAGCAGCCCCAGCGCAGCAACCATCGTCGTCTTTCCGACGCCGCCCTTGCCGGTCACAAAGAGGAGCCTCCGCTGAAGCAGTCCCTTCAGCATCGCGAGCCCCGCAGCTGCCTGCGCTCAGCGCACCCGGAAAGCCTCATGCGCCCGCTGCGTCCTGCGACCGCCGCGCCTTCAGATACTCGAGCACGATGGGCATCACCGAGAGCAGCACGATGACAATCACGATCTT
>CAIQPA010000183.1 GCA_903873545.1 uncultured delta proteobacterium | reverse complement strand
CTGATCAGTGGTCTGTCGCTTGGTGAGCTGTGGGTGCGCATCCGCGTGATTCAGGCGGAAGAGAAGGCAATCGAGAACAACAATCTGCCTACGCAACAGGGTAGTATCGTCACCCTCGATGAGCTGGCAGAGATCAGCCAGCAGGCAACGCTGACATCGCGCAGCAGTCAGGCCTTCTTGCCGGACGCGATTGTAGAGTGCGTTGCGCATTATGAATTGAACCGATCCATCTCTTCGACGCGGGAGATTCTCCAGTCATTGTCGGCACTGAGGCGGCAGCGAATCGGCTCCGACTATGCGCAGGTTCGGTACATCGTCTGGGCAATCCCGACCCTCGGATTCCTGGGAACGGTGATGGGATTCTCGGACGCTATCATGGTGATGGACGGCCTCTTCAAGTCCGACAAGATCGACCCCGGCACCATCGCGAGCATCATTCACAGCCTTGGAATGGCCTTCAACACCACAATCGTGGCGTTGGTGTTCAGCGCCGTCATCACCTGGGTAACCCAGATTGCCGCCAGCCGCGAAGCGCGTGTGATCAACCGCGCTGAAGAGCATGTGCTTCGCAACCTGCTCAACCGCATCTACTCCTCCGAATTGCGATCATGAGACAACCCATCGGGCCTCAGCATGTAGCGGCAATCGAATCCGCCGGGTGGCGTGTGGTGCGCTCCCTCGGGCCGACGACAGCGCTCTGTGGAACCCGCGGAGGGCCACGCATTGCCCGTTTCGGGCGGGCGGGAGAGGGCGTCGGAGCGCACCATCGCGAGCGGTTGGTTCTGGAGGCCTTGAGCGAGATGCGCGGGGCCGGCGTACTCTGGCCGCAGGACGTTCATGCCCATGAGCACCAGGGAGTGGATTGGCTGAGTTATGCGCAGCTGGAGGGGGCCGACGTCAGGTTCTGGATAGGACGACCCGAGGTGCGTGTTCTGGACCTGGTGACGATGCTGCGGAATGCGGCTGTCACGGTTTCGGCGCTGCATGCTGCAGGGTGGGTTCACGGGGCTATCTCGCCGGAGCGACTGTTGGTTTCGGCCACGGGGGAGGTCTCGCTGACGGGATTCGGGGCTGCCCACCGACCGATGCAAGAGTCGCCCTACGCCCGTTCGAGAGAGGCAGGCTTTACTCCGCTGATGGAGGGGGCAACCGACCAGCCAGGCTTCGCGGACGTATGGGGCATTGCTGCGGTGGGCGCCTGGGCGCTGACGGGACTGCCGCCGGTTCCCGCAGGTTCTGCCGAGGCCATCGCCGCGCTGGGTTCGCGCCTCGATCGCATCACAACCACGGCACAGCTCGCGCCGGGAGCACCAGACGCGCTCACCGCGATCTTGGATGATATCCTGTTCCAGTCGAGCTCCGACCAACCGCTCGAAGCTGCTGAGTTTGCCGCTGCGCTGGAAAGGGTGGAGCAGTCGCTCTCCTTCACGGACCAACAGGTGTCGCTCTTCGAGCTCAGAGCGCAGTCCAACGGTGAGCGATACGGCCACAACGAGACCGGGCCCCTGCCTGCGGTCCTGCCGCAGGTTGAAAGTCAGCGCGGCGCGGCGCGGACGCCGGGCTTGGTGCGGGATCAGAACCAGCAGACCCGCGATGTCTTTCCCGGAAGGGCTACGGACGAGGGGTCGTCAAAGGGTTTCCGTGGCCTGACGTTGGCGCTGTCGTTGACCGCGCTCGCGTTGGCGGCCGCTGCGCTCATCTGGGTCGTCGCTCGGACCAAACCGGCCGACGATGAAAAGCGCGCGGCAGACGGCTCCGGTGAGGCAGGCAGTGGGGCCGAGCAGGCCGCGACCGGTACAGCCGGGCAGGCTGGCGCACCTGGTCAAAATCCGACGAGTGTGCCGCCTGCGACACCGCCGCCTGCGACACCGCCTGCGCCAGCGACACCGCCTGTGCCCGTGACACCGCCTGTGCCAGCGCTCCCCCCGTTGCCTCCACTCACTCCGGATGAGCCGGCAGCGATGGAGGGCGGGACCGTTGCCCAAGGTCGCACCCTCGCGGCGACGACCCCGGAGAAGATCGGCGAAATCGTCTGGCGGACCGAGCTCAAGGATGGCCTTCTGGTAGCGCCGCTGGTGGTTGCCGGACGCGTCTTTGCCGTAAGCAGCACAGGGCGAGTTGTCGCACTGGATGCGCGTGACGGCAGAGAGTTGTGGCGCGCCCAGCTCCGAAGCGAGGAGGTGGCGGGGGTTGTGCGGGTCTCTTCCGGCATCGCGGTTGCCAACGGCAAAGTTGCCGTGCTCTCGGACCTGGGCACGCTTGCCACCTTTGCTGCCGACAGCGGACGAGAACTCTGGAAACGGGAAGTTGGCGAGGGGTCGTGGGGAGGCATCTCGGCGATGGACCGCAAGCTCTATCTCGCAACGAAGTCGGGGCAGGTGTCGGCCTTCGCTGACCTCGACGGCAGCACACTCTGGACCTTTCCGGCGGGCGGTGAAGTCCGGTCCCGGATGAGTTCAGCCAACGGGATGCTCTTTGTGGCTGCGCTGAGTGGTGGCATCTGTGAAAACAGCTGCAGCTACCGCAACGACGGCCAGTGCGACGACGGAGGGAGTATCACGGCATCGAATCTGTGCAGCCTTGGCACCGACTGCGCGGACTGCGGCCCTCGGACCCGCGTTGCGCGCGATCGCCGCGAGACGGGAGCGGCGCAGACGCAACTGATCGCCATCGATGTAGGACTCGGGCAGGAGCGGTGGCGCCAGACCCTTGATGCGGGCGTCTCGACAGAGATGATCGCTCAGGGTTCGACGCTCTTCGTCACCGATTGGAGCGGACGCGTGAGCAGACGAGACGCAGCGAATGGGGCTGCGGGTGCGGAGGTAAAGCTCGCGGGCCGCTCCTTCGTCGATGGCGGCTCGCTGGGCCCGGCGGGCCTCCTGCTACCCTCCACGGACGGGAGCCTGACGCTTCTGAATCCGACGACACTCGCGGAGATCTGGAAGTCGCAGCTCCCTGCCAAGCCCGCGGCAGCAGTGGTTCAAACAGAGAACATGGCGCTGGTTCCGTTGAGCAACAACGCGCTCACGGCCCTGTCGCTGCGAACCGGTGTTGCCGCATGGCGATTTGAGACGCGGTTTCTGACCGCAGCGTCGGCGACGGCGACGGATCAGGTGACGGTTTTCGGAAACACGGCAGGCTCCATCTACGCGATTAAGTAGGGATCGAT
>CAIQPA010000182.1 GCA_903873545.1 uncultured delta proteobacterium | reverse complement strand
GTTGTACTCCACCCGTGGGTCGCGGCGCGCGGTGAGCCGCTCTGAAAGGATGGTCATCGCGGCGATGCCCGAGAGGTTGTCTGCGGCGCCCGGGACGATGCGGTTGCGGAGCACCACGTCGAGGTTGCCGAGGGCGGCGAGCAGGGCGGGAACCGTGAGCGGCAGCGCGAGCCACCAGGGCAGCAGGCGACCTGTCGAGGCCGCAGCGAGCTCGAGCGATGCCAGCGCAAAGAGCAGGTAGGTGACCAGCGCCAGCGGCTTGGTGATGGGCCCCTTTGCACCGCCCTCCGCCATGCGGGGCGAGAAGATGAACCCCGTGTAGGCGGTATCGGCGTGGCAGGGGATGACGACCCGCAGGAGCGGTTCACCGGCAGCCGGCAGCCGTGCGATCAGGTTCTGCGACGGCCGCCACGGGAGCAGCCGCCGGAGCACAAAGGCGCGGTGGCTGGAGTCGAGGAAGTAGGAGGTCGCGACGAGCAGATGGAGCAGGCCGCCAACGAGCGGCTGCGCGAGCCCTACACCGGTCGCGACCACGGCGAGGCCAAAGTGGAGCAGCAGGTTGGCATAGAGGTGGGTGCCGAAGGAGAAGCGATGCCACGACACCTCGAGCCCCTGCGCGCTGTAGCGCTCGGCGAGGGACTGCTGCAGCCCGAGCTCATCGGGGCTGGCGGGGGCGCGGCGGGGGAAGCGGGCGGTGAGGTCGGCAATCCAGGCGACGACGCGCGCGGGATGGTCGATGGACGGCTGCTGGGTCACGGGCTCTCCTCTTCAATCTCACCGGCGGGGATGGCCCCGGGGTCGAGGCGGCGGGCGAGCCGGTCGACCCAGCCGCCATAGACGGGATGCTCTTCGTAGAGGAGCCGCATGTGGGCAAGGTCGGCGAGCGACTCCTCCTCTGCGCCAGAGGCGAGGCGTGAGACCGCGCGGGTGAGCAGCGCGCCAACATGGGCGCCGTCGGTAGCGAGCGCCTCGGAGGCCTTGGCAACTGCCGCTTTGGCCTTGCCTGCATGGCGCAGCGACTCGGCCTCGCACCAGCGCGCAAGCCCGAGCGGACCGTCGATTCCGGCCGCGACCGCCGCCGCCAGCGCGGGGAACTGCTTCTGCGCACCGAGCGCGAGGGCGTGGACGGGAGACTTGGCGGGAGCCGTCCGGGCAAGCAGCGCGAGCAGCGGCCCGTCGCCGCGCAGGTAGGCGACCGAGGCCATCCGCTGCAGCCAGGCGGTGGGGATGCCCCAGGTGGCAGCAACCGCCTCGAAGCCGTCGCTGTCGCGGCTCCACTGCTCCGGACCGGCGCCGGCGAGAGAGGCCACGAACCGGACCCTGGCGAGGTCGCAGCCCGGCTCGAAGGTGGCAGGCAGCGCGGGCATCGGAAGGCCGTGGAGCGCGGCAACGGCGATTGCAAAGGCGAGCAGCGCAGGCTGCCGGCCGGTCATGGGGAGCGAGGCTGCATCGGGCTGCTCTCGACGGGAGGCGAGCCGGTGCGACGGGATGGCCAGCTCCAGCGCCCGCCACTGCTCCAGCGCAGCCAGATCCGCGGCCGACGAGGGCATGCAGCGGGCATCGAGGAGCGACGGCAGCAGCCCCTCGGCGGCCAGCAATCCCCGCACCAGCTCCTGCGATGGCGTGGCACCGCGAGCGCCCTCACGGGCCAGACGCGCCAGCAGCCCGTCGAGCTCGGTCGCCACAGACTGCCCCACCGTTCCCTCCGCGACCGAGGCCGCCAGCAGCGCCCGCTCGAAGCTCAGCTCATCGTCCTGCAGCGCAGCCACCGCCGCCGTCGCCCGCTCCACGATGGGACGCGAAGAGGAGGCGATGCTGACCATGCCGAGCGCGCTGCCGAGCCGTGCTCGTTTCCAGGCTGCGAGTCCGGCTCCGCCCACCTCGATGCGCCGCTCGCCCAGCCGAAACGATGCGCCCGGCTCGAGCCGTGACCAGGCCCGCTCCTCTGCCGTTGGTGGCTCGGCCGCGACCAACGGCGACGACGCACCGAGCATGGCCACCATCAGAAGATATGAGATGCGCAGCCACATGCAGGTCGCTCGATTCGCTTGCCCTCTCCGCGCCCTGTGCCTAGCCCCTGCGTGTGAGGCCGTCGAGCCTCGCGATCCGGCCCCAGCGGCCGCACCCCCCGACGAGTCAGCCCATGACCCTCTCGCTTGGCGAGCGTTTCAAGCAAGACTTCCCGATGCTCCAGCAGCTGGTGCACGGAAAGCCCTACACCTACCTCGACACAGCGGCGACGGCCCAGAAGCCCCAGCAGGTCATCGACCGCATGGAGCGGTTCTATGCCACCGAGTATGCGACCGTCCGGCGCGGCGTCTACGCCCCCTGCCAGACCGCAACCCAGATGTATGAGGCGGCCCGCGAGCGCTGCCGCGCCTTCGTGAACGGCCGCTCGGTCACCGAAATCATCTTCGTCCGCGGTAGCACCGAGGGGCTCAACCTCATCGCCAGCAGCCTCGGCCGACTCGCCCTCAAGCCGGGCGACGAGGTCGTGGTCACCGAGATGGAGCACCACGCCAACATCGTCCCCTGGCACATGGTCTGCGAGCTCACGGGCGCTACGCTCAAGGCCATCCCCATCACCGATGCGGGCGAGCTGCAGCTCGAGGCGCTGGCCACGGTCATCACCGACCGCACCCGCATTGTCTCGCTCACCCAGGTCTCCAATGTGCTCGGCACCCACAACCCCATCGAGCTGGTCGCCAAGCGGGCCCGCGAGGTAGGCGCCTATGTGGTGGTCGACGGCGCGCAGAGCTCGCCCCACCTCGACATCGATGTGCAGGCGCTCGACTGCGACTTCTTCGTCTGCTCCTCGCACAAGCTCTACGGCCCCTCAGGCGCCGGCTTTGTCTGGGGACGCGAAGAGATCCTCCGCCAGATGCCCCCCTACCAGGGCGGCGGCGAGATGATCGACCATGTCTCCTTCGACCGGGTCACCTACGACGAGCCCCCCTACCGTTTCGAGGCGGGAACGCCGCCCATCGCCCCGGTCATCGGCATGCATGCGGCGCTCGACTACCTCGATGCCATTGGCAAGCCGGTGATTGCCGCCTGGGAAGATCACCTGCTCCGGTTGGCGACGGCAGAGCTGGAGCAGATCCCCGGCCTCCGCATCTTCGGCAACGCGGCCCACAAGTCGGCGGTCATCGCCTTTGTGATGGACGGGGTTGCCTCGATGGACATCGGCATGGTGCTCGACCGCGAGGGCATCGCCGTGCGCGTAGGCCAGCACTGCGCACAGCCGCTGCTCCGCCGGCTCGGCGTCCATGCGACGGCACGCGCCTCCTTCGGCCTCTACAACACCGAGGAGGATGTGGCCCGGTTCGTGGAGGCCGTGCGCGAGGCCAAGGAGCTGCTCGCCTGAGCCGCCCGGAAGATCCTTGGCGCTGCCAAAACCAGCCCGCAACGGCACCTGCAACGCCAGAAACGGCCCCGAACAGGCCGCCATTGTCTTGACTTCGCCCCCCGCTCTCCCCTAAGACCCGCCCTCCCGAACGCACCGCTTCCCGGTGTGATCTCGGCCCAGGACCGGTCCTTCGCGACCCCTCCACCTTGTGATTGCCATGGCCCGTAAGTGTTCGCTCACCGGTAAGCGCCGCAACGTCGGCATGAATGTTTCGCACTCGCATGTCCGCACCAAGACCGTGCAGCTGCCCAACATTCAGACCAAGCGCGTCTGGTTCGAAGACGAGGCCCGCTTCGTCCGCATCCGTCTCTCCTGCCGTGCCCTTCGCACCATCTCGAAGAAGGGCCTCTCGCGCTTCCTCCGCGACGAAGGCATGACCATCCGCGACGTGGCCTAAACCGCCGCACGGCGCGCTACTCTCCGGAGTCTGCACGCTGCACCGCAGGCCGATCTCACCGATCGGCCTTTCGCGTTTTTGCTCCCGCTCCCGCAACCCCATGCAGCTCCAACGCACCACCTCGATCGCACCCGACGCAGGCGGCTCCCCGCCTCTGCTCCTGCAGACCGATGCCGTTGCCGCCTGTGCGTGGCTCGCGCAGCAGCAGCTCCGCCCCGACCTCATCTACATCGACCCCCCCTTCGCCACGGGCCGGAACTTTGCGCTCGCCCACCGCGACCACGAGGCCTCCGCCCACCTCGAAGGCGGCACCCTCGCCTACCGCGACGCCTGGGCCGGCGGCCTCCAAGGCTACCTCGACGAGATGGAGCGCTGGCTCATCGCCATCCATGCCGCGCTCGCCGACGAGGG
>CAIQPA010000181.1 GCA_903873545.1 uncultured delta proteobacterium | reverse complement strand
TTCGACAGACGGCCGAACCGGCTGGGGCGAGGCCTCGCTGATCGGGTGGGAGCCGCTGCTGGTCAGTGCGACGCATGAACTGGCGCTTCAATGGCAAGGACGCCCCTTGGTGGATGCGCAGCTGGGCCTGCGGGTTTCACCGCAATCGCCCGGTGGATTGGTTTTTAATTCGGTGGTCAGTGCCGTGCAGCAAGCGCTGGCCTGTCTGCTCGATGGCCGCGTGGCAGGCGCTCCGGCCGCCCTCTTCGTCGACCCACCCCTGCTTGCCCGCGGCGACACCGCCTTGGTCACGCTCGGTGGCCGTAACCTCGACACGCTCACAGGCTTCGACCTCGGCGCAGGCATCGACATTGTCGACTTCACGGCCATCTCGCCCACCCGCGCCACCTTCACCGCCACGGTCGGCGCTGTCGCGCTCGCCGGCCCCCGCCCCGTCATCCTGCGCCGCGGCATCGAGCGGCTCGCGGTCCCCGACCTCTTCTCGGTTGCCGGCGCCGCTGCGCTGTTCATCTCCGCAACGCCCGCATCGCTGGTGCGGGGCACCACCACCACCGTCACGCTCTCGGGTGAGAACCTCGATCTGGTCGATGAGCTGCTCATCAGCGGACGGGTCACCGCCGCCAACCTGCAGCTCATCAACCCCACCGAGCTCCGCTTCGACGCTACCGTCCGCGACGACGCCCCGCTCGGCAGCCGCGACCTCGCGCTGGGCACAGGCGGCCTCTTCACCACCTTCACGGCTGCGCTGATGGTCGAGCCCGGCCCGCTCACCGTCTATCGGCTTCGGCCCGACCGGCTCGAGATCGGCGTGCAGACCGTCGTCGCCGTCGAAGGGCTCAACCTCGATGGCCTCGACACCTTCGATGCCGGTACCGCCGTCCGCGCTACCGACTTCCGCGCCGCCGACCCCACCAACGCCGCGGTGACGGTCACGGTTTCTCCGACGGCCTCCCCCGGGCTTGCCTCGGTCACACTCGCAGGGCCGCACGGCGAGGTGACGCTCGTCGATGCCATCACCCTCATCCCGCGCATCGTGCCGCCCCCCTCGCTCTTCTTCCGCGAGCGGGTCGACCTGGCCGCAACCGCCGTCGGCGCCTACCGCGACGGCGGCGTCGAGATCGAGAACTCCGGCACCGAAGACGAGGTCGTTACGGTCGGCGATGGCGCGGGAGACACCGCTCGTCTGCAGCTCCTCGACCCTGCGACCGGCGCGCCGACCGACAGTGTCACCCTGCCCATTGCTGCTGGTGGCTCTGCCATCGTCCGCTTCCGCTTCACCCCCATCCAGCCGGGCAGCAACGGCCTCGTCTGGACCGTCTCCGCCCGCGACAACGAGCAGGTCGGAACCGTCGCCGTCGTCGCCAGCGGTGTCGCGCCGCGGCTCGGCTTCTCGCGTGAGAGCCCCATGGACTACGGCTCCTTCCCCGTCGGCTCCACAACCGAGCTCCCCCGCCTCGAGACCGAGCTGCTCGGCGGCGCGCTGCTCCGCACCTACGCCATCGCGGAGGCCTCGCTGACCCTCTCCAAAGATGGTGTGGCCATCGCCGATCCCTCCTCGGTCGTCGCCTGGGAGCTGGTCAACGTGACCACCACCGAGCAGCTCTTCTGGGGCTCCACCGAACTGGCCTGGTCGGTCACCCCCGAAGCCGGCGACTACGAGGCCCGCCTGCTCTTCGAGACAGATGATCTCGAGGCCCCCTTCGTCCCCTTCACCTTCCGCTTCCGCGCGGCCTCGACCGAGACCGACACGGGCGTCGTCGAGGACACGACGGAAGACACCGGCGACACAGATACGACGCCCGATACCGAAGTCGACAGCAGCGCCGGCGACACGGCCCTCGACACCGCACCTCAGCCCGACGCGGCCGATGACACCTCCGCCGACGCCACCGACGTCATGCCCGACACCACACCGGCACCTCCGGCCGCGACCGACGACGGCTGCAGCGCCGCGGGCGGCGGTTCAGCATCGCTTCTCCTCCCGCTGGCTGCACTCCTGCTTGCCCGGCGCCGCCGGAGAGGCTCCCGATGAGGACCCTCTCCATGCGCTATCTCACGGTCCTCTCCTTCGCCGCCGCCCTCCTCTTCGCTGCATGCGGCGACGACAGCGCCTCCTCGGGCGTCAGCGTCTGCCGCGGCGCCAACTGCGGCGAGGTCCGCGACACGGGCAGTGCCACCGACACGGGCGCTGCTGTAGACAGCGGCGCTGTGGACACGGGCGCTGCCGCCGACACCGAAGCCGACACGGTCGCAGACACCACGCCCGACACGGCGCTCTGCGCGGAGGGCGCCATCGACTGCAGCGCCTCCGGACTGCCCGAGACCTGCACCGGCGGCACCTGGGTGGAGGGCACAGCCTGCCAGCCCACCGAGGTCTGCCGGCTCGGCCGCTGCGTCCCCGGCGAGAGCTGCACCCCCGGCCAAGTCCGCGGCTGCGTCTCCTCCACCCAGCGAAACCTCTGCAACGAGGCCGGCACCGGCTTCATCGCCGCCGACTGCGCCACCGGTGAGTTCTGCCTCGACGGCCTCTGCGGCACCCAGCAGTGCAACCCCGGCGACACCCGCTGCGACGACGACTTCACCATCTCCACCTGCAGCACCGACGGCACCAGCTGGAACTTCACCGAGACCTGCGACCGCCGGAGCCTCCGCGTCTGCGAGAACGGCGAGTGTGTCTCCGGCTGCATCGCCGCCGTCAAAGATCCCTCCTACATCGGCTGCGAGTACTGGTCGGTCGACCTGCCACAGTACCACGACATCTCCGTGCCCCACCCCGACGAGGTCCCCCACTCGGTGGTCATCGCCAACGTCGGCGACTTCCCCGCCGACATCGCCGTCATCTCGACCGACCGCACCTTCATCGCGCCGGCCGGCATCACCGTCGCGCCCCGCTCGACGGGCGTTCTCACCTTCCCCGTCGCCAGCATCGCCGACACCGGCATCACCTCGCGCTCCTTCAAGGTCACCACCACCGAGCCCGTCGTCGCCTACCAGTTCAGCCCGCTCAACGACCTCAATGTCTTCTCCAACGACGCCTCGCTCATGCTCCCTGCCAACGCGCTCGGCCGCCGCTACCGGGTGATGAGCCTGACCGGCGGCATCGCGGCCCTCGGCTTCCCCGCGCAGCGCGCCTGGTTCACCGTCGTCGCAACGCAGCCCCGCACCAACGTGACCGTCACGCTCAGCGCCGCTGCCGACAACGGCGGCGGCCTCACCGGCCTCACCGCCGGCGTGCCCCACACCTTCACACTCGAGACCGGACAGGTGCTCAACTTCGCCTTCTCCTCGGTCTTCTCCTTCCCGCCCGTCGAGGCCGACCCCACCGGCTCGCTGGTCGAGGCCGACCGCCCCATCGTCGTCTTCTCAGGCCACGAAGAGGCGGTCATCGGCGACGAGAGCGAGTCGGGCAACTGCTGCGCCGACCACCTGCAGGAGCAGCTCTTCCCGGTCGAGACCTGGCGCTCCACCTTCCTCTGCATCCACACGCCGCCTCGCGGCACCGAGAACGACTGGTGGCGGGTCGTCGCCGACACGAACGGCACCCGCATCACCACCCAGCCCCCCATCGCCGGGCTCGATGGCGTCACGCTCAACGCCGGCCAGTTCGTCGAGGTGCAGACCCCCATCTCCTTCGAACTCTCCGCCACCGCGCCCGTGCTCGTAGGACAGTACATGGTCAGCCAGCAGGCGCTTGGCGTCAGCCGCTACGGCGGCGACCCTTCGCTCACCTTGATGGTCCCCTCCGACCAGTTCCGCACCGACTATGTCATCCAGGTTCCTGCCGGCTACGCGCAGGACTACCTCACTGTCGTGAAGCCGGTTGGCGTCGAGCTCCGCGTCAACGGCGTTGCGGTGGCCGAGTCGGAGTTCACCCCGTTTGGAACGCGGAGCTGGGCCTTCGCCCACCTCAACCGTGGCGCGGGTACCTACCAGCTCTCCGCCGAGCAGCCCTTCGGCCTCTACGGCTACGGCTACGACAATGCGGTGAGCTACGGCTACCCCGGCGGCTTGAACCTTACGACCACGCCCTAGGCGCTGGCCGTCGGACTAGCCGATTGCGCCCTTGGCCTTGAGCAGCAGCTGGGCCTCGGCCACAGCCTCCGGTCCCAGGACCTCGGCGATGTGGTGGATGAGCGCGCGCTCCTCGTCCGACATCTTCTTGCCAAGCCCGAGGAAGCCGCCGTGCGCCTCCGCGAGGCCGAAGCAGAGGTCGACCAGCGTCTTCGCCTGACCCTCTTTGTGCGAAGAGACCAGCGCGAGGAGGCGCAAGCCCTCCTCCAGTACCTCGTCGTCCGGACGCTTTTCGAGCAGCGTACCCATCATCGTCCAGGCGTCGCTCCCTTCGGCGATGCCACGTGACTCAAGCCACTTGAAGATAACGGTCCGCTCCTTGCCGCTCACCTTGCCGTCAGCCCAGGCGACGATGACCAACGGGAGGATGTTGAAGAGCACGGCGGTCTCGCCGTCGAAGCCCAGCTTGCGGATGCGCTCGGCGATCTCCGTCGAGCTCTCGCCCACGGCCTCGCCGATGTGGCGCAGCTCGCGGAGGTGCTTCACGTCGCGCTCGAGCCGCTGCCGCACAAACTCGCGGCGGTCGAACTCCTTCTTGCTGAAGTAGCGCTCTTCTTCGGGGCTGACGTTGGGCAGGTTGTCTTTGCTCATCTGAGATCCTCTGGTTCTGTTCAAAGCGTTGAGAGAGTTAGCGCTCTACGCGCACTTCGACGCGGTGGGCGCCTGCGTCGGTGTCTGCGGCGGCCAACGCATAGGCAGCCGTTACGATGCGATCAATCGCCACGCCGTCGATGGCGATGAGGGCAGCAAGCGCCTTCGACCGCTCCTCCGCCAACGACAGGTTGGCGGCCTCGAAGCCGGCGTCGCCCGTGTGGACAACGAGGCGGAGCCGGAGCCCCTCGCTCTGCTTGAGCAGCGCGGTGAGCGCGGCGACGGTGGCCTTGGAGCCCTCGTCGAGCGTGGCCGTCGTGCCGGCGAAGCGGATGGGTGTGGCGAACTTCACCGTGCCCTGCGCCAGGTTGACCTCGAAGAGGCCCTCGTCGGCGCAGCCGTCCGCGTCGTCGACGCCATTGAGCGTCTCGATCTGGTCGGCACACTTGTCGGCGCCGTCGAGCACGCCGTCCTGGTCGTTGTCCTCTTCGGGGCAGCCATCCTTGTCTTCGAAGCCGTCAACGTCCTCTTTGTCCTTCGGGCACTTGTCGAGGCCGTCGATGACGCCGTCCTGGTCGTTGTCCTCTTCGGGGCAGCCGTCGTCGTCCTCAAAGCCATCCTTGTCTTCGGGGGCGATGGGGCACTTGTCGGCATCGTCGTTGAAGCCGTCTTTGTCGTTGTCGAGCTCGGGGCAACCGTCGCTGTCCTCGTAGCCGTCGTTGTCCTCGAGCTGGCCTTCGCACTTGTCGAGCAGGTCGTCGACGCCATCCTTGTCGTTGTCGCGCTCGGGGCAGCCATCGCTGTCTTCGAAGGCGTCGAAGTCCTCCGCTGCGTCGGGGCAGCGGTCGAGGCTGCCCATGATGGTGTCGCGGTCGGCGTCGGGGTCGTAGTCCATGGTGTAGGCAACGGTCAGGCCGCCCTGGAACTCGGGGTTGCCGACGCCCGTGGCCAGGCGGCTACCGCCGG
>CAIQPA010000180.1 GCA_903873545.1 uncultured delta proteobacterium | reverse complement strand
CGATTGCCGAAGCGGTGACTCCGCTCCTGGATCTCAGAGAGATTGAGAAGGTCTACGCCTCCGGCGAGGTGACCCACCGTGCCCTTCGCGGGGTGGACCTGACCGTGCGCCCCGGCGAGTTTGTGGCCATCGTGGGTGCTTCGGGCTCCGGCAAGAGCACGCTGATGAACATCATCGGCTGCCTCGACCGGCTCACGACCGGCAGCTACCGGCTCGACGGCCTCGATGTCTCAGACCTCGACAATGACGAGCGGGCCCATGTGCGTCGGGAACTGATCGGCTTCGTCTTTCAGGGCTTCAACCTGCTGCCGCGGACCAGCGCGCTGGAGAATGTGGAGTTGCCGCTCATCTACCTGGGCTGCAGTGCGGAGGAGCGCAGGGAGCGGGCGGTACGCGCTCTCGAACTGGTCGGCCTCGGCGATCGATTGAACAACACCTCCGCCCAGCTCTCGGGCGGCCAGCAGCAGCGGGTCGCCATCGCGCGCGCACTGGTGACCCAACCTCGTCTGCTGCTTGCCGATGAGCCGACAGGCAACCTTGACACGAAGACGACCGAAGAGGTGCTCGCGCTCCTGCAGTGGCTCAACCGAGACCAGGGGCTGACGATTGTCATGGTCACGCATGAGCCTGAGGTGGCCGCCTGCGCGACCCGCGTTGTGACCGTTCGCGATGGCCTCATTGTCGCCGATGAACAGGTCGCTGCGCCGCGTCGTGCGGAGAGCCATCAGACGCTTGAGCAGGACGCGTCGCGCACAGGGCTCGGCAGGCTCACGCCACCCCCCGACTCCTTCTCGATGGTGGTTCGCGGCTGGTGGATGGCCATCGGGCTGGCGCTGCGTGCACTCGGCCGCGCCAAACTGCGTGCATCGCTCACAGCCCTCGGCATCCTCATCGGCATTGCCTCGGTGGTGACGACAAGCGCGCTGGGCGCGGGCGCACAGGACCGGATGCAGAAGTCGCTCTCCACGCTCGGCGCCAACCTGCTGATGGTGGTTCCGGCTGGGTCGTCGATGGGTGGTGCCCGGAATGCACAGGGCTCGCTCGGCTCGATCAGCGAAGAGGATGGCCTGGCGATCCTCCGCGAGATCCCGACGGTCGCCGCCTTGGCGCCCACGATGAGCGCCAATGTGCAGGTGGTCGCCGGTGACCGAAACTGGTCGTCTCGGGCTGTGGGCACAACCGTTCCCTACTTCGAGGTCCGCTCCTGGGGCATCGAGAAGGGGGCGCTCTGGGTGGCCGAGGATGTGACGATGGCAGCGCCCGTCTGCCTCATCGGTCGCACGGTGGAGAAGAACCTCTTTGCGGGGAGCAACCCTGTGGGGCGCGACCTCCGCGTTGGCAAACTCCCCTGCCGCGTGACGGGTGTCTTGAAGGAGAAGGGCCAGGGGAGCTTCGGGCAGGACAACGACGACATCATTGTCATGCCCATCAGCACCTTCCGCCGCGGCATTTACCGGCTGCCGGACAACCAGGTGAACAATGTGATGGTGACGGCCAAGAGCGCCAACCTGGTGAACCGGACACAGGCGGCCATCGAGTCGCTGCTGAACCAGCGCCACCGCACGCCGCCGGGTGAGGATGCAGATTTCAGCGTTCGTAACATGGCCGAGATGATGAATGCGATGAAGGCGCAGACCGCGATTATCTCGACGCTGCTCCTTGTGACGGCCTCCATCTCGCTGCTGGTCGGAGGCATCGGCGTCATGAACATCATGCTTGTGTCGGTGACGGAGCGTACGCGCGAGATTGGCATCCGGCTCGCTATTGGCGCCCGCCGCCGCGACATCCTCTCGCAATTTCTGATTGAGGCGGTGGTGCTGGCGGCGATCGGTGGAGGGTCGGGCATCGGGCTCGGGGTGCTGATCAGCAACTCGCTGGGGAAGATGACCGACTTCAGCATCGCTTTTGATCCGTCGATCATGGTGACTTCGCTGCTTGTAAGTTGCGGCATCGGCATCGTCTTTGGCTTCTTTCCCGCCCGTAGAGCGGCCCAGTTTGATCCCATCGTTGCGCTGAGGCACGAATGAGAAGGCTTTCAGGTTCGCTCGGTCTGCTTCTGCTGGTCGGCTCGTTTTCGCCTCGTCCGGCATCAGCGCAAGAGGTGGCCTCGCCGGCCCCGTCGGTCCAGCTGACGCTGGCGAGCGCGCTCGAGCGGGCCCGCCGTGATGCCCCGTCTGTGCTCACCGCTGCTGCGCAGACGGCGATTGCCGCTGCCCGCCGCGAGGATGCGGGCGTGTCGCTGCTGCCCACGCTCTCCGCCAGCGCGGGGTTGAATGCCGGCGCCAACAAGACGAGCCGTAGTGTAGAGACCGGCGGCGCCGCCGGGCCGACTACCGAACTCGAATCGGAGTCGCTCAACACGGGGCTGGAGGCCTCGCTCAACGCGCGTTGGCTGCTCTGGGACTTCGGGCGGGCAGCGACCTCCGAAGAGGCGCTCGCTGCCGCGCTGGCGGCCGCCACCTCGGACGAGCAGACGGCGCAGCGGAGCGCAGTGCTCCTGGTGGCCAACGCCTATTTGGCGGTGCTCGCCGACCAGGAGGCGGTGGCGACCGCGACGCAGACGCTGGAGCAGCGCACGCGTCAGCACGACATTGCGCGGCGCCGGGTCGCGGCGCAGGTTGCGGCGCCGATAGAGGAGGTCCGTGCGAGTATCGCTGTGGAGAGCGCGCGGGGCGAGCTGTCGCGTGCGGCCGGGGCGCTCCGTCGAGACAAGGCGCAGCTCGCGGGTGCGATGGGGTTGCCGGCCACGACAGAACTGGCGTTGGAGCGGTTCGAAGTGACGCCGGTCGTGGTGACTGCAACGGAGGCTGCGGCGCTGGCAGCTGCCTCGCGTCCTGAGGTTATAGCAGCGAAGCAGCGACTGCTGACGGCGGAGCTGCAGGTGTCCATCGCAGGAGCGAATCACCGCCCGTCGCTGCTTCTGAGCGGCTCGGTGGGCCCCTCCTGGCAGGCGACCGATACGCCCTCTTCGCAGACCTCTGCGGGGGCCAACGCAGCGCTCATCTTCTCGCTGCCGCTCATCGACCCTTCGGTCGGGGCTGCCGAGCGGGCTGCGATGGCGCAGCGATCAGCGGCTGGCGCGGCGCTGGAGCAGGTTCGTCAGGCGGTCGCGACGGAGGCCACGACGGCGGTCATCGATGCAGAGCAGGCGCGCGTCTCGCTCACCATCGCCGAGCAGACGGCAAAGCTGGCCGCGGCCAACCTGGTTCAGGCGGAGGGGCGTTATGCGGCGGGCGCAGCACCGCTGATGGAGCTTCTCGATGCACAGCTTCAAGACAGCCTG
>CAIQPA010000179.1 GCA_903873545.1 uncultured delta proteobacterium | reverse complement strand
CCGTTTCCGAGCAGGTCTGCGAAGCTGTGCTCGGCGTTGGCCGACATCAGCCCCGACCAGAGCACCAGGGTGCGGCGAAGCGAGCGTGGCGCCGCCGTCACGACCGTCGCTCCGCGCGCCTCGAGTGCACGAGCTGCGCTCTGCATGCCTGCGCGGAGTTCGGGGCTGACGCGGCGTAGACCGTTGCCCTCGATGACGACCACCTGCAGCCCTTCGATCTGCTGCAGGGAGGGCGGCAGAAGCGGCAGCACGCGGGTGGTCGCATCGATGCCGTCAGGTCCGGCAGCGAGCCGCACAAGAGGATAGAGGTCCTCTGCGCGGCGGCAGATGGGGCCCGTGCCAAGCAGACGAAGCGCGGCCCCTTCGGCAATGGGATATTGCCCTGAGTTGGGCACCAGCCCGGGGCTCGGTTTGTGACCGAAGACACCGTTGAAGAAGGCCGGCATCCGGATGGAGCCACCGACATCGGCGCCAAGCCCAAAGGGCGACGCGCCGGAGCCCACAATTGCCCCCTCGCCGCCAGAACTTCCGCCCACGATGCGGGCCGCGTTGTAGGGGTTGTTGCTCCGGCCGTAGACGCGGTTGTTCGACTCCATCCACATGTTGAGTTCGGATGTGTTGGTCACGCCAAGCGGGATGGCACCCGCAGCACGCCAACGCGCGACCACCGTCGCGTCGCTCGTAGAGCGCACGTCGCGTCGCGCAACCAGCCCTGCGGCCTGCGGCATGCCAACGAGTTCGAACGACTCCTTGATGGTGCAGGGGACACCGAGGAAGGGGGGGAGTTCGGTCGCACCGGATGCGACCTTGGCATCGGCGGCGACCGCCTCTGCGCGTGCCTCCGCGAAGCGCTCTGCTACGACGGCGTTGAGCGTCGGGTTGACGGTTTCGATGGCCCGGATGTGGGCCTCAACGACCACCACCGCGCTCGTTTCACCGGTGCGAATTCGCTCGGCGAGGCGGGTCGCGGAATCGAGCAGAAGCGGGCTGTTCATGCGCTCTCTTTCAATGTGTCTGACGCAGGCTCGCCCTGCGCTCCGAGGGCGATACGCATGCGTTCGCGGGTCTCCTCCATGAAGGCCTCGGTCGAAGCAAACTGTTCTGGCCGGAGGATCTCCAGGATCTCAATCTCGATGGCAATCCGCTCTGCAGCCGCGATGGAGCTGGAGTCCTTGCGGGCGATCAGGTGGCTGCCTCGGATGACCACAGGCACCAGTGGAAGGCCCGTCTCACGCGAGAGCGAAAAGGCACCATGCTTGAAGGCACGCAGCCGTCCATCCTCCGACCGCGTCCCTTCCGCGAAGAGAAAGACCGATGTGCCTCGAAGAAGAACCCGCTTGGCTTCCGCCATGAGCCACTCGGTGCTCCGCTTGTCGCCCCGCTTCACGGGCAGGAAGCCCGCCAGGTAGAGTGTCCAACCGAGCACGGGCACTTGAAAGAGGCTCAACTTGGCGACCGCCACAAAGGGGTGGTCGACGTAGAACATGAGCACCGCGTCGGCCATGGAGGCATGGTTGGAGGCGAAGACGTAGGTCTGTTTCGGATCAAGCCGCTCAAGCCCCGTGACCTTCACCGTCCAGCCCGGCACGATGTTGATGTAGGAGCGACCCCGCCAGCCGACCATGTTGAGGATGGTACGACGGTTTGCATCGAATGGAGCCGTCACGATTCGGACGGTCAGCACTGCGACAAAAAAGAGGAGCATCGTGCTACAGAAGTAGACCCAGTAGGTCACGGAGCCGAGGACGGTCTTCAGCTTTGACATCTCGCCTCCGCGCGCCGGTTGTCGGGAGAACGGTTCATGCCAGCCGCCCCGCCTTGGCCTCCTGCATCCACTTCCGGAACTCGTCCTCGATGACCTTGATCGCCGTCCCCTTCAGCGGGCGGAGAAGAAAGGGCACATCGAGATCAATCTGCATCGCGCCCGGCCGGAGTTTGACACCGCCCTTGAGCGTGAGCCCCTTGGCCGAGAAGGCGATGCCCACCTCGTCGTTGCCCTTCCAAGTGTAGGTCGGGTGATAGTCGGGGAACTTCGCCGCGTAGCCTTCGAGCGCCTTCTCAAGGCAGCGCTTGGCGAGCTCGGGGCTCAGATCGTGAGAGAGGCTATGTTCGATTCCCATCTATTGCTCCTCGCTACTGCTGCTCGCGCTGTGCAGCAGCCCTGACTCTCGCTGCCCGCGACCGCATGCGCATGTTGATGAACTCCATCAGGAGCGCAAAGCCCATCGCAACATAGGTGTAACCCTTCGGCACATGCACCCCTGTTCCCTCCATCAGCAGTGTCGCACCGATGAGGACAAGGAAGGAAAGCGCAAGCACACGAACGCTCGGGTGGCGCTGCACAAAGTCGCCCACCGGGCCCACGAAGAGGACCATCGCCACCATCGAGAGCAACATCGCCAGCACCATGATGCCGATGTGGTCCACCATGCCCACCGCCGTGACGACGGAGTCGATGGAGAAGACAAGATCGATGAGCATGATCTGAAAGATCACGCCTGCAAAGGCCGACTTCGCGGCGCGAACCCCCCGCGCGTTCTCGAGGTCGCCCATCGCTGGCGCCACTGCGGCAGGTTGGTGCTCCGCCGGCCGCTCCACATTCTCGTAGATCTCGTGCGTCGCCTTGTAGATGAGGAAGAGGCCACCCGCGACGAGGATCAGCTCCTTGCCATTCCACGGGCGCACAAACTCGAAGAGCGGCTCGGTGAGCCTCATCACCCATGAGATGGAGAAGAGCAGCGCGAGTCGTGAGAGCAGCGCTGCGGCAAGGCCCAACTGGCGCGCCTTGTCCTGCTGCTCCTTGGGGAGCTTCGATGCCAGAATCGTGATGAAGACGATGTTGTCGATGCCCAGCACCAGCTCCATGCCGGTGAGCACAAGCAGCGAGACGAGCGAAGCGGAGTCGAGCGGAAATCCTAAATCCATGGTGCCACGAGCGAATGGGTGAGGCGCCCCTCCTAGCAGAGGGTGCGCGGCGCGACGAGGGGCTTGCTTGACCCAAGAGGGTGCCGGTGCTTGATACGGGCGGCGGCCTACGCGCTGCCATGGAGGTGTGCATGAAAGCTCTGGAAGCGTTGGTGAACCGCTATGTTCTCCTCTCGTTGCGGCGGCCCTGGCTGCTCATCGCCATCTACGCCGCCATCACCGTCGCCTCGCTTCTTCTCGCCACCCGCCTGAAGCTCGAGACCGACCTCAAAGACCTGCTACCCGCCGACGCCCCCTCTGTGGTCGCCCTCGACGAGGCACGCACCCGTCAGGGCTCGAGCGACAAGTTTGTCATCGCTGTCGACTCGCCCGACCCGCTCAAGACCCTCGCCTTCATCGACGCGCTCGCCGCAGAACTCAACGGATGGGAGGCGGCGGAGTCCATCGAAATCAAGCAGGACCGGCAGTTCCTCCTCGACCACGCACTCCTCTTCCTGCCTGTCGAGGACCTCGGCCGGATCAAGGGCAACCTGCAGCGCATGGTCCGCAAGAAGCTGGCCGAGAACAACCCGCTCTTCATCGATTTCGAAGAGGACGACGATGGCTCCGGCACAGCGGAGGCCATCGAAGAGGTCAACTGGCGCGACCCCTTCTCCTGGATCGACCGGCTCTCCCTTGCCGAACTCGGCGTGACCGACGCGCAGATCAACGAGGGCGTCGTCGCCTTCGACGAGGCCGTCGTGGAGTTGGACGGTTCGGCCGCCGCCGCTGCACCCGAGGCCAGCGGCGCGGCGCTCGCAAAGGCAGAGGTCGAGGCCGAGGCCAAGCACCAGGCGGCCGCCTCTTCGCTGCGCAAGCTGCCCAAGAAGTATCGCGACTACATGGTCGCCCGCGGCGGTGAGGTGGCGGTGCTCACTGCCCGCATGAAGGGGCGAAGCACCGACACCGCCTACGCCAAACAGGTCTTCGAGCGGGGCCAGAAGGCCATCAACAAGCTCGACCCCAAGTCCTTCCATCCGCAGATGCGCGCCCTCGTCGTCGGTCCCTACGGCGGCTACACGCAGGTCAAGCAGATCTCGAACGATGCCTCCTCCGCAACGACCCTCTCCGTCGTGCTCGTGTTGGCCCTGCTCGTGCTCTTCTTCCGCAATCTCCGCTCCATCCCCATCATCATGCCCGCGCTCTTTGTTGGGCAGGCCTGGACCTTCGGGATCATCGCGGTCACCTACGGCCGGTTGAACATCCTCACCGCCTTCGTCTTCGCAATGCTCGTCGGAATGGGCATCGACTTCGCCGTCCATGTCTACGGTCGCTCGCTGGAAAAGTTCAACGAGGGCCACAGCTGGGAAGAGGCCATCTTCGACGCCATCTGGAAAACAGGGCGGGCGCTCATCTCGGCCTGGCTGACCACGGTCGTCGCGCTCGCCATGCTCATCTTCGCCCACTTCGAGGGCTTCCGCGAGTTCGGCGTCGTCTGCACACTCGGCATCACCGTCTGCCTCGGCACCACCTTCCTCATCATCCCGCCGCTCATCGGCGCCACCGAGCGGTTCAGTCGCGCCAAGCGCCGCCCGCCTGCCCCAGACTCCGCGATGCCGACCGGCAAGAGCCGCTGGCTCCTCCGCCTCTCCTCGGCCGTCTTCCTCCTGCTCGCACTCTGGGGCGCCTACGCCTCGCGCGAGGTTGGCTTCGAGTACAACCTCCGCAAACTCGAGGGCAGCAAGCCCACCCAGGGCATCAAGTATGGCGCCGCGCTCGGCTCGGGGAAGAGCTCCACCCCCGCAATCATCCTCGGTCATTCGGAAGCGCAGATGCGTGAGGTCCACAAGCTGCTCCGCAGCAGGCTCCGTGCGGGCGACCCCCGGCTCACCTCCTTCCTCACTGTCGAGACCTTTCTCCCCTCCGACATGGATGCCCGCCTCGGCGTCATCGACGAGATCCACGACATCCTGAACAAGAAGGCGCTCAAGCGGCTCGAGGGCAGTGAAGGCGAGGCCATCTCCGCGCTGCTCGAACTCACCGAGGTGGAGCCCTTCACTGCGAAGGATCTGCCCGAGTGGGTCCGTCGCTCGCTCACGGAGAAAGATGGCTCCTTTGGGCACATCGGGCTCCTCTACGGCAAGTACCGCGATGCGGACTCAAAGGATGTCGCCGCGTTCCAGAAGCTCTACGGCTCCATCCCCACCTCGATGGGCGATGTGAAGGTCTCGACCAGCGGATTCATCCTCTCCGATGTCGTTCGCTACGTGCAGGCCGACGGCAAGAAGCTGCTCTGGCTCGTCATGCTGAGCCTTATCGTCATCCTGCTGCTCGACTTCCGCGACCTCTTTGCCACCGTGGTCTGTCTCGCCTGCCTCGTGGCCGGGATTCTGATCACCCTCGGCATCATGTGGGCCTACGACCTCAAGGTCGGGCTCTTCAACATGGTCGTGCTGCCGACGGCGCTGGGCATTGGCATCGATGGGGCCACCCATATCTACCACCGCTTCAAGGAGGAGGGGCCGGACCGGATCTGGTTCATCCTCAAGACCACCGGAAACTCCGTCATTGCAGCGGCGCTCACCACGGTCGCGGGCTTCATCGGCCTCGCCTTCGTTGACCACGCAGGCATCCGCTCGCTCGGCCAACTCGCCGTCATCAGCATCACCGTCTGCATGGCCGCAGCCATCGGTATCCTGCCGGGGCTCCTCACCTTCTCCAAGTACCAGCCGAAGCGTGCAGAGGGAGAGCCCAAGGCTGCCGAGGCTGAGCCGAAGGAGTAGGGCCGCGGGCGGACCCGCGAGGCGGAGCGGGCCGCTAGATGAAGAGCGTGTCGAGCACGCCCTGCAGCACATCGTCGCTGGCGAAGTTGATCTGAATTGTGCCCGAGCCGTCCGCGTTCGAAACGAGCGTTACCTTGGTGCCCAGATGCTGCATCAACCGCCTCTGGACATCGCGCAGGGCAGGGCGCAGTTCCGGCGCTTCGGTCCGCTTCTTCTTGGTCGGCGGCTTGCCCGGTTCGGCCTCGGGCTCCACGACGGGGCCGATGTCGCGGCCCTCCCGGAGCGCCCGCGCGAGCTCCTCGGCGGCGCGCACAGAGAGCCCCTCGGTCACAATCCGCTCAGCAAGCAGCCCGTGGAGTGACTCACCCACCGAGAGAATGGCCCGCGCATGCCCCGCGCTGATCGCCCCCTCCGCGACGAGGTTGAGGATGGCGGCGGGGAGTTTGAGCAGCCGCACGGCATTCGCGACGGCGGGCCGGCTCTTGCCCACGCGGTCGGCCACCTGATCCTGCGTCATGCCGTAGGCGGTCATGAGACGCTGGTAGGCGTCGGCCTCCTCCAGCGGGTCGAGGTCGCGCCGCTGCACATTCTCGACGAGCGCCAGCAGGAAGGCCTCTGCGTCGGCCGCCTCGTGCACCACGACGGGTACCTGGGTAAGCCCGGCCAGCTTGCTTGCGCGGAGCCGGCGCTCGCCTGCGATAAGGCTGTAGCGGCCCTCCGGTAGCGTGCGAACGACCAGCGGCTGGATGATGCCTGACTCCGCAATCGAGACGGCGAGCTCGCGGATGCCGTCGTCGTCAAAGCGGAGACGCGGCTGGTTGGGCATCGCGTCGATCAGCTCGACGGCGACATCAATGACGGCGCGTCGAACCTTCTCTGCATCTGCCGCCGCCGCCAGCTCGGCGGGCGTCGGCTCTACGACGGCGGGCTTCGCCGGCTCGCTGCCTCCGGGAATCAGCGAGCCAAGCCCGCGCCCCAGACCTTTGCGGACCGGTAGTTTGGAGGCGTCGCTCACGACCCCTCCTCGTTGCGGTTGCGCTCCACGAACTCCTTCGCAAGCGCCATGTAGTTCCGGGCGCCGCGCGAATCGATGTCGTAGGTGATGATTGGGGTGCCGTGCGACGGCGACTCGCTGAGCCGCACATTCCGCTGGATGACCGTCTGGTAGGTGTGGGCGGGGAAGTGGGAGCGAACCTCGTCCTCGACCTGGCGCGACAGGTTGTTTCGGGCATCGTGCATGGTGATGAGCATGCCCTCAATACGAAGTCCGGGGTTGAGCGACTTCTTGAGCATCTCCACCGTCTCGAGCAGCCGCGCGAGCCCCTCAAGCGCGTAGTACTCTGCCTGAATCGGGATGAGCACGGTGTTGGCAGCGCAGAGCGCATTGAGCGTGATGAGGCTCAGCGATGGCGGGCAGTCGAGCACGATGAAGTCGTAGTCATCCACCACATCGGCGAGCGACTCCCGCAGGATATGCTCTCGGTTGTCTTCGCCAACGAGCTCGATCTCGGCCGCGGCCAGGTCGGTCTTGGCGGCGATGAGGTCGAGCATGGGCACCGTCGTGCCGACGATCGCGCCGCGAGCAGAAACACGCCCCGCGAGCACATCGTAGACCGAGTGCTCTACAGCATCACGCTCGCAACCCACGCCCGAACTCGCGTTGCCCTGCGGGTCGAAGTCGACCAGCAGCGTGCGAAAGTGGAGGGCTGCGAGGCAGGCTCCGAGGTTGACCGCGGTAGTCGTCTTGCCGACCCCGCCCTTCTGGTTGGCGATTGCGATGGTCTTGCCCATGCTCCCCGACTAGCACACGAGCACGGTGGGTCAACTTCGCAGCGCCCCACCGAAGCGGGCGGCTTCTGCACGAATCGGGGCTGCCGCGACGAATCGTTGACCGTCCCGTCCCCTCGTTTTAGAGGGGCGCGCCCCTCCCTTTGCAAGCGAGCAACCGAATGCGCTCTCCTCTTTCTCTTGGCCTCCCCTGTCTCCTCGCTCTGACCCTGCTCTCGACCGGTTGCCAGACCACGCCGAGCAAGCTGGAGAAGTGGGCCAATACCGAGAACTCAGAAGCGCTCTACAAGACGGTTCTGCTCGACCCCAAGTCGAACGACGAACTCCGCAAGATCGCGCTCTTCCACCTCTTTGATCAGGCCGACTACTCGGCGGCGATGCTGATGGGCGGCGGATTCCTCAAGGAGATGCCTGATGCGACCCGGAGTCGCACCATCACCGACGCGCTGCCCCGCATCAAGGCTGAGCTTCTCGACAAGGAGGGGCCCAAGCGCATCAAGGCGAGAGACCTCCTCTATCAGATTCGACTCGCCGTGACCGACGCGCCCACCAAGGAGGCTATCGACGCCCTTCTCTTGGAGTGGGTGGCCCAGTCCTGGAAACCTGAGGCTGAGGTTGGCACCGTAGCCTTCCGCGACATCGCAGGCGTCCTCGGCGCCGAGAAGGTCTCGCCTATCCTCATCAAGCTGCTGGAAAGCAAGGAGCTCACCTTTGCCCAGGTCCGTGGCCTGCAGACCCAGCTTCGGCGCACCGCCTGGCTCCCCAAGGCCGACGCCCTGGCTGCGGCCTTGCTGCCCGTCTGGGATCGTACCGACATCCCCAACGACCCCCAGCTCCGCGTCGACTTCCTCGATGACCTTTCGGCCTTCAAGGAGTCGGCTGCGCTTCAGGGCTGGCTCGTCGCTCGCGGAGCCGATGCCAAGACAGACCCCACCTTCGCAAATGTCATGATGGACATGCTCAAGGGCATGGTCGTCAACGACTCGCTTATCGCCAGCTACACAAACATGCTCCGCAAGGAGTCTGTGTCGCGCTGGGCCGCCTTCCAGAAGCTGGTCGAGGCAAAGAACTCCGAGGGTCTTGAACTCGCGCTCTCCAATCTTCCCGTATCGGGTGAGTATGGTGCCTGGGACCGCGGCATCGTCCCGAACGGCTTTTCGGAGGCCGGAAAGTCGGTCTGCAGTCTCTCCAAGCTCGCCGAGATGGGCGACAACGCCCGCCGCGTCTTCGAGGCCCACATCGGCGATGCCAACATCCATGCAGCCGCTCTCTCGGTGCGCTGCCTGCAGGTCCTGGGCGACGCGAACACCATCGCCAAGCTCGAGGCCGCGAAGAGCGGCGCCAACGCCAAGACCGAAATCCCGGCCTGGGGCGGCATGAAGTTCGGCGCTCTCCTCGCCGAGAGCGTCACCGCCATCAACACCCGTACCGGCGGCAAGTAGGACGCGGGTGGTCGCCGCGCTCCTCGTATCGCTGCTCCTAGCAGCTGCGGCGGCGCTCGCATCCGAGCCGTCAGATGAAGAGTTGATGCTTGCCTACAAGGCGGGGAACGAACGGGCCTTCAACCAGCTCTTCGCGCGCCATCAGGGCTCTGTGCTCCGCTTCATGCTTCGGAGTACCCGCTCTGCAGCCAAGTCCGAGGAGCTCACCCAAGAGGTCTTCTTCCGCGTGGTGCGCATGGCACCGAACTACGAGCCTCGCGCCAAGTTTCGGACCTGGCTCTTCACCATGGCACGTAACCTCTGCATCGACGAGTCGCGGCGGGCGGAGAAGGGAAGAGTCGACTCGCTCGACGAGCCGATCGGCGAATCGGGCAACCTCCGGCGCATCGACCTCTTCGCCGATACCTCCCACCTGCCTGCCGATCAGCTCCCCGTCCGAGCCGAGTTCAACGCGCGGCTGGCGACGGCGCTTGCAGAGATGCCGGCAGAGCAGCGCGAAGTCTTCGAACTGCGGGTCGTCGCGGAGCTCCGCTTCCCCGAAATCGCCTCCATCCTGAGCGCGAACGAGGATACCATCAAGGCGCGCTTCCGATACGCCTGCCGTCGTCTGCGGGAGACCTTCGGCGACTACGCCGGCTTTTCCTTCGATGCCCCTGGCGCTGGCGAGAGGGGTGCTTGATGCGGCCTATGCAACGCGCGCCTAGACCCATTCTGCCGCACGGCCGTTCCATGCGCTGCGCCTGCTTGCGCGCCCCGGTGGCTCCATGACCAAGTTCGACTGCACAAGCTGCCAGGATGCGCTGGCCGACTGCCTCGATGCGGAGACCCAGCCGACAGGTGACCTCGCGGCCCATCTCGCGGAATGTACCGCGTGCTCCGCGGCCTGGTCGCAGCTGCAGCAGGCCTGGAGCGTGCTCCGGCCGGAGGGCTTGGCGCTCTCGGCCGAGGCGCAGGCCCGGGTGCTCGCCTACGCTGCGGCGCACGCACCCGGGGTGGAACGGGTGACCGAGGCTGCGCCAAGCAGGCCGATCGGGCGCTGGTTCTGGGCCGCCTTCGCCGTCGCGCTGGCGGTCGTTGTCTGGAAGGTCGGCACAGTGCCCGAGCCTACGCGCGCCGCACCGCCCGAGGCTGCCAAGATGGCGCAGGTCGAGCCCGCACCGGCGGCTGCGCGCCCGCCTCTGCCGAGCTCTGAGGCTTCCGCCCGCTCGGTCTCGCGGGAAGAGGTCGCGGCGGAGCCTACGCGAGCGGCAGCCGAGGTGGTGTTCGAGGCTGACGAGAAGCCGGCCCCGGAGCCTGCGGAGCGTCCGTCGGCGGCCTCCGCGCTGGTGCCCCGCGCGTCGGAGCGCGCAGAGGTCTCGAAGGCGAAGGCCGAGTTGGCGCGACCGAGTTCCGAGGCTCCGAAGATGGCTGCCTCGGCACCGCTGGTGCCCCGCACGCGCGCGGAGAGCCTGCAAGAGGATGCGACGGCGGCCGAGGCGGCTGCCGCATCGGACAGCGTCGCCGGCGTCGTCCCGGCTCCGGCGGCGAACGCTGCATCGGGCGCCGCTCCCGCAGGTCGAGCGGCAGTTCGCGAGTCCCGCGCTGCTGCCTCCGCGCCCTCCGCGCCTGTTGTAGCCGGCGGCTCGCAGCCAGCCGCGCCGGCGCTCGACCAGCCAACGCGCGCGGCGCTCGACACCCTCCTTCAGGCTGGCGGATCGGGCGCAGCGGGCTGGTCTCAGCTCCGAAGCGCGACATCGTCCTCTTCGCTCCGCGGATTCGAAGCACTCCTCGCCTCCTGCGGCGCAGATACCCGCCTCTGCGATGGTGCTGCGCTCGGCGCGGGTGCCCTCCGTGCGGCCGCTCGTCGGGCCGATGCCACGCCGCTGCTGCAGCGCGCCGCCCGGAGCGAGGTTACCGCGGTGGCGTCGGCTGCCCGCCGGCTCCTCGCCGGACAATGAGACTTTGCGTTGCGCTCCTCCTCGCTCTGCTGAGCGCCGGCTGCGCTGAAGGTCCGCGGGAGCGCCTCGTCGTGGCGCTCGAAGCGGCGCCCAAAAACATCGACCCCCGCTTCGCCGCCAGCGACTACGACGG
Source organism: uncultured delta proteobacterium (assembly GCA_903873545.1). Lineage (GTDB taxonomy): Bacteria > Myxococcota_A > Bradymonadia > REDH01 > REDH01 > CAIWGR01. The sequence goes on along the minus strand of CAIQPA010000179.1, from coordinate 3,201 downwards.
CAAACTCTCGCGGCTCCTCTTCCCGGGCCTCACCACAAACGACACGCCTTCGGGCGAGACCGAACTCGACCTCGCCGCCAGCATCGACGACGAGGGCTCCGGCAGCCTCCGCATCGAACTCCGGGCCGACGCCCGCTTCTCGGACGGCAGCCCCGTGCTGGCCGCCGATGTCGCTGCGACCTACGCCTCGATGGCAGACCCCGCCTCGCCAAGCCCCTACCGGGCCCTCTTCAGCACCATCTCCACCGAGCTGCTCGGTCCACGCAGCCTCCGGCTCACCGCCAACCCTGCCAAACCCTCGCTCCGCTACGACCTCGAGATGGGGATCCTTCCAGCAGCATGGCTCCGCTCTCCCGGCGCAGACAAGGCGGAGGCCGCCATCGGCGCGGGAGACTGGCGTCTCGCCCGGAAAGAGCGCGACGGGACCATCGTCTTCGCGCCCGTGGCACCGCGCCCAGGCCAGCCGGCCGAACTCTGGTTTCAGCCCATGGTGGACGACAACGCCCGGCTCTTCGCGCTCGCCACCGGCCGCGTCGACCTCGTCCAGAACGCCGTCCCGCCCAACCTGCTGAGCGTTGTGCGCGGCTACGATTCGCTCGCGGTCGAACAGTCCGACTCCTTCAAACTCACCTACATGGCCATCGCCACGAAGCACCCCACGCTCGGCGATCGCCGCGTGCGTCAGGCCATCAGCCTTGCCATCAACCGCCAGGGCATCATCGACACTCGTCTCGCAGGCACGGCCAAGGTCGCAGACGGCTTTCTACCACCCCGAAACGCGCTCCACGACCCCTCGCTCCGACCGCTCGGCTTCGACCCCGCCCAGGCCTCGCGACTGCTCGACGAAGCCTCACTCCCCAAGGCAGCAGATGGCTGCCGGGCCCATCTCACCATCAAGACCTCCACCAACAAGCTGCGAAGGAGCATCGCAACGCTCATCGCTGCCGACCTCACCCGCGTCGGCCTCTGCACCGAGGTGCAGAGCCTCGAGTGGGGCACCTTCTTCGACGACCTCAAGCGGGGCAACTTCGAACTCGCCACGCTGCAATGGCCCTCGGTGCAGGAGCCCGGCATCTTCCGCTGGGTCTTCCACTCCGCCTCGATCCCCACCGAGGCCAACGGCTGGTCGGGCGCCAACCGTGGTCGCTTCGTCGACCCTGAGACCGACAGACTCATCGAGGCCGCCGAGGCCGCACAGACCCCCGACGCCCGCCGCAGCGCCTACGCCGTGTTGCAGCAGCGGCTGGCCACCGAGCTGCCCTACGCCTTCCTCTGGAACGAAGACAACATCGTCGTCCACAACCGGCGCTGGAGCGGCTTCAATGCGCTGCCCAATGGCCGGCTCCAGGCGCTCTCCAAGGTCCGCGCCACCCCGTGAGCGACTAGCCCTTGCTGCCGAGCACGGCCTCGATGTCGGCGCGAAGCTCGTCTGGATCGGTGCCGCCCGTGTAGACGCGACGAACCACGCCTTCGCGATCCACCAGCACCTTGAACGGGATCCGATAGACCGCGTACTTGCTCGACGCTGAGCCATCATCCAAGAGAATCGGGAAGGCTCCCGCTGCACCACCCAGCGCGCGGCGGATCGCGCCGCCACGGTCTGCCATGTCTTCGTCGATGTTGACCGACAGCAACGTAAAGGGCTCGCTGCCCAGCTCCCGCGCAAGCACGGCCAACGAGGGGAGCTCACGCTTGCAGGGGCCGCAGCCGGTGGACCAGAAATCGATGAGCCGGACCTGACCGGTGGTGGCCGCGAGCGACGTCACGGCCTCGCTGTCCATCGTCCGAAGCGAAAAGGTCGGCGCAGGGTGTCCGATCAAAGCGCTCTGCGGCCCCGACCCTCCCGCCGACTGAGGGTGCGAACGGTACCAATGGATGTTATATGCGACCAGCAAGCCGAGCACGGCTACGGTCAGCCAAGGCACGCGCCGCCACCAAGGGGCTGTGCTGCTTGCGGATGCGACTGCGGGCTCCCTCTTCATCTTCCAGACACCCTCGCTCGGACCATCGATGGACCTCCTTGTAGAACCTGCTGCGAGCCACGGCAAACGAACCTCGTCGCCACTCGTCCGATTCGCGTTCTTCGGGCTGTTCCTCTTCGCCGCCTGTAGCAAGCAGGGAGACGACCCATCGAAGGAGGCCGCCGAAGGCAGTGCTGCCCCCGTACCCGTCGAGGTCGCCAAGGTGGCGCGCGGTGTGATGGAGCAGGTCGTCACGGCCACTGCCACGCTTGCAAGCGATGCCTCTGTGACGCTCTCCTCGATGGCTCCTGGAAAGCTCCTCTCCTACGAGGTCGAGGAGGGCGCAGCCGTCGCAAAGGGCGCGCTGCTTGCCCGCGTGGATGCGCAGGATGCCGTGATGGCAGCCGAAGAGGCCGGTCGCCTCCATGCACAAGTGGAGCGCGAACTGGTCCGTGTTCGACCGCTTGTCGACAAGGGCTTCGTTGCCCGGCAGATCCTCACCGAACTCGAGGCCCGTCTGGCCTCCGCCGCTTCGGCACGCGACCGGGCGACCCTCCGGGTAGGCGACGGCGAGATCCGCGCGCCCTTCGACGGGATGCTGCTCCGCCGCGACGCACAGCCTGGCGCGCTCGTCACGCCCGGAACGCCCATCTGCCAGTTCGCAGACCCCAAGGCACTCTCCGCCCGCTTCCTGCTCCCGGAGCGCTGGCTCCAGAGCCTCAAGGTCGGCTCCAAGGTCCGTCTCCGCGCCGACGCGCGCACCGGCTGGGAGCTCGAGACGACCGTCACCCGCATCGACGCCACCGTCGACGCATCGACAGGCACCGCGGGCATCCTGGTCGCCATCCCGGCCGACCAGACCGAAGGGCTCCGGCCCGGCATGTTCGTCCGCGCCGAGTTCGTCGTGGACGCCCACGCTGACGCCCTCCGCATCCCCGCCCGCGCAGTCCTCTACCGGGGCCAGGAGACCTCGGTCTTCGTCGTACGAGCCAAGGGCACAGCCTCCGTCGCAGAGCGTCAGGCCATCAAGCTTGGCTTCGAGTACCGCGGCTTTGTTGAGGTCATCTCAGGCCTCTCAGAGGGCCTCCAGGTGGTGGTCGTAGGCCAGAGCGGTCTCGATGCAGGCGCCAAGGTCATCGCTCAAGCCGAGGTTTCCACCGCGCCTGCTACCGCGCCCGCTGGCAGCGGCGCCGCGCCCGCGGAAGAGGGCTCCGGGGCAGGGCGATGAAGGCGCGAAGCT
>CAIQPA010000178.1 GCA_903873545.1 uncultured delta proteobacterium | reverse complement strand
CCCATATTCCCCTGGACGCGCGGTTGAGGTCGGCCGTCTCGGCGCCTATGCTGCATGAAACGTAAATGAAAGAGCATTCGTTTCATCATGCCTGCCGCAGCTACCACTGCTCTCCCCACCGCTTCGGCGCGCGTTGCGCGCGCCCTGCGCCCGGGGCGGGTATATCGACGTGAGGATCTCGAGCCACTCAGTACGGCCGTGGACCGGCACCTGCAGGAACTGGTCTCGGCAGGCCGGCTGACCAAGCTCGCTCGCGGGCTCTACTACGCGCCTCGGGATTCAGCATTCGGTGCGTTACCGCCAGCGGACGAGGACCTTGTGGCTGCCTTCCTGAAGGACCGGAATTTCCTGCTGTTCTCGCCCTCCGCTTACAACGCGGCGGGGCTGGGTACGACGCAGCTCTACAACCGCACCCTGGTCTATAACCACAAACGCCACGGCGTCTTCACGCTCGGCAGCCGAGAGTACGACTTCCGGATCAAGCACCGTTTTCCGCGTCGGCTCTCCACCGAGTTCCTGTTCGTCGATGCGCTGAACAATCTGGGTGAACTTGCCGAGGACGAGGCCACCGTGCTCGCGCGGGCACGGCAACGTATCGGTGAGATGGACGTCGCCAAGCTGAAGCGCGCGCTGGAGCAGTACGGATTGCTGGCCACTCGCAAGCGCGTAATGGGCTGGCTGCGTGCCTGATTTCCTGCACGCGCGGCGCGACTTCGGGCAACTCGTCAGCCTTGTCGCAGCCGAGCGGGGTATCGACCCGGTACTGGTCGAAAAAGACTACTGGCTGATGCATTGCCTGTGGGGCCTGCAGGCGCAGGGGCTGCAGTTCGAACTAAAGGGCGGCACATCGCTCTCGAAGGGCTTCGGGATCATCCACAGGTTCTCCGAAGACATCGACATCCGCATCGAGCCACCAGCTGCGCTCGGGGTAAAAACCGGACGACACCAGGACAAGGCAGCGCATATCGAATCCAGACGCACGTTCTACGACTGGCTCGCGCGGGAAATCCGCATCCCCGGGGTTATGGCCGTAGAGCGCGACACGGACTTCGACGACGAAAAGCTGCGTAGCGCCGGCATCAGGCTGCTGTATCCCACCGCAGTCGGAGCGGCTGTAGGCACAGCACGGCGAGGGGTCACCGAGGACGCCCTCCATGTACGCCGCTCTGCATGCATCAGGGCCCGATTAGCCTGACCCCCTCCTCCAACCCCGCCGCATACATCTCCACCGCCCGCGCAGTGAGCGCGGTGTAGGTCTCGACGTCTGCCCAGCGCTCGTCCTCGATGGCCTCGCGCACGCCGGGCAGCGTCTTCGCGCCGTAGCCGGTGAGTCGGCCGGGCGCGTAGAGCATGTTGAGATACCAGCCGCGGCCGCCGGGCAGGCCGGGCTCCTGCAGCAGCGTTTGCTCGTTGCGCGCGGCGAGCGCCACCAGTTCGGCGCGCGTGGAGGCGGGCAGCGCGGCACCCTTTGCAGCGAGCGCTGCGTCGTAAGCGGCGGCGCTCGTCTTCAGGCGCTGCAACGCGTTCTGCAAGGGCGCGAAGCTGGAGAGCCACGGGTTAGGTCTTCCATTTTTTCAGCGCCTAGCCGACCCATTTTATTACTGCCTTTGAACATTGCCCGCAGCCGACTTCCTTTCTACCGCTGCCGCTGCCGCTG
>CAIQPA010000177.1 GCA_903873545.1 uncultured delta proteobacterium | reverse complement strand
TTGCGGAGCGACTGTGACTCGGGATCGAAGAGCAGCACCGAGGCCATCATCTCCGGCAGCGTCTCTTCGCCGAACAGGGCGATGGCGTTCAGCGTCTCGTGGACCGTCGCGCCGCGAGCGACGAGTTCGAGCAGCCGCTGCTGACCGGCGAGCAGCGTCGAGGGGTCGATTCCGTTGGCCGAGGCTGCGCGGAACGACGAGCCAGCGGAATCAAGGGAGGGCGACGTCTCTGCTTCAGGTGAACTCATGCAGTCCTCCATGGTTTGCCCTGAGTGGATGCTCGGACAGGCCTAAAGACTACCCCCGCGTCATCCCCGCTGGCAACCCAGCTTTAGACCGGATTTGGTTCATTTTGCGACCAAAGATATGCGCCGGACCCCGCTTCAGCCGATGCGGTCGAAGCCGGTGTAGGGCCGAAGTGCGTCGGGGATGGTGACGCTGCCGTCGGCGTTCTGGAAGTTCTCGAGGATCGCCACCAGCGTGCGGCCGACGGCGAGTCCGCTACCGTTGAGGGTGTGGGCAAACTGGGCCTTCCCGCTGCTGTCGCGAAAGCGGATGTTGGCACGGCGCGCCTGGAAGGCCTCAAAGTTGGAGCAGGAAGAGATCTCGCGGAAGGTGTTCTGCGAGGGGAGCCAGACCTCGAGGTCGTAGCACTTGGCTGCGCCGAAGCCGATGTCGCCCGTGCACAGACCCATGACCCGATAGGGGAGTTCGAGGCGCTGCAGGATGGTGCAGGCGTCGTTCACCAGCTTCTCGAGCTCGTCGTAGCTCTCTTCAGGCGGGGCGATCTTCACCAGCTCCACCTTGTTGAACTGGTGCTGCCGGATGAGGCCGCGGGTGTCGCGTCCGTGGCTGCCCGCTTCGCGGCGGAAGCAAGGCGTGTAGGCGACCATCTTGAGCGTGCTGGGGAGGCTCTCGAGGAGGGTGTCGCGGTAGAGGTTGGTGACCGGGACCTCTGCCGTGGGGATGAGGTAGAGGTTGTCTGTCTTGAAGAGGTCCTCTTCAAACTTCGGCAGCTGGCCCGTACCGGTCATCGCGTCGGCATTGACCATGAGGGGCGGGAAGATCTCTTCGTAGCCATGCTCGCGGGTGTGGATGTCGAGCATGAAGTTGATGAGGGATCGCTCGAGCCGGGCGGCCTGGCCGCGCAGGAAGCAGAAGCGTGCACCGGAGACCTTTCCGGCCTGCTCGAAGTCGAGGATGCCATGCTTTTCGCCGATGGCGACATGGTCCAGCGGGGCGAAGCCGAGCGGCTTGATGTCGCCGTGGGAGCGGACGAGGTAGTTGTCGTCGGCGCTCTCGCCCACGGGCACGGAGTCGTGGCAGAGGTTGGGGATGCGGAGGAGCAGCGGCGGGATGGCCTCTTCGATGAGGCGCTTCTCCTCTTCGAGCGCCTTGCCGCGGTCGGCCATCTCCTTGAGGGTCGCGCGGAGCGCGTCGAACTCGGGTGAGCCGGGCTTGAGGGCCTTCATGCCATCGGAGGCCCGCTTCTGTTCTGCGCGTACCGTCTCGTAGTCGCGGATGGCGCGCCGGCGTGCCTCTTCGAGCTGCTCAAGGGGAGCGAAGTCGAAGGCGACCTGGCGCTGCGCGGTCTTGGTCTTCACGATGTCGAGGTGTTCTGCGACGAAGCGGAGGTCGAGCATGGCCTGTCCGAGGGGCTGGGGCGGAAAATGGGCGAAAAAAAACCCCGGTCCGAAGACCGGGGTAGTGCGAGGGGCGGGAGTCGAACCCGCACGGCGTTTAAGCCACAGGATCCTTAGTCCTGCGTGTCTGCCAATTCCACCACTCTCGCTTGCTTCGGTGTTACCCGATGCAGGGGCGCGGGTCTTACGCGTCCCAGATCAACATGTCAACACGGATTGAAGAACTTTTCCTTCAACCGTTACTTTGCGCCCGAGCCCGAGCCGGCCGGAGCCGTGCCCGAACCAGCGGGAGCCGTGCCCGAGCCAGCAGCGGGGGCCACGGGGGCCTCCACTTTCTCAGCAGGGGCAGCCGAGCCAGCTGCAGGAGCGGTTGCGCCCGAGCCAGCTGCGATGGGGGCTTCTGCACGCTTGAACTCGCCATCGGCCGCCGAGTTCCGCGAAGAACCCAAGTAGGCCAACACAAGGTTGAGCACCAGCCAGAGCGCTGCGGTACCCATCGTCAGGTTCTTCATGATGGGGGCTGCGCCACCACCACCGAAGGCCTGCTGCTGCGAACCGCCGCCCAGTGCCATGCCACCGCCGCGGCCTGCCTGAAGCAGCACCACGAGGATGAGGAAGATGCAACAGAAAATGTAGACCGTGTAGAGAGCTGCGATCATGAAAACCACGCGTTGCTACGGGGCCGTAAATCGGCTCGGTAGTAGGGATTCGGGGGGCAAAGGCTAGAGAGAATCGGCGGGTTGCGCAAGGTTAGACAGCGCCCGCGGCGATGATGCTTCCAAAGGCGCTGGCGTCGAGGCTTGCGCCACCGACCAAGGCACCGTCAACATCGGCCTCTGCGAGCAGCGCAGCGGCCGTCTCTGGCTTCACAGAGCCACCATACTGGATGACAACCCCATCGGCCTGCGAGGCGAAGCGGCCGAACAGGCGGGCGCGGATGGCGGCATGCACCTCCTGCGCCTGCGCTGCGGTTGCATTGCGGCCGGTGCCGATGGCCCAGACGGGCTCGTAGGCAATCGTGATGCCGTCGAGCGTGGCGATCGCGGCGAGGCCGGCGTTGACCTGGCGATTCACCACCTCGAGGGTCGTGCCTGCGTCGCGCTCCTCGAGCGTCTCGCCGACGCAGAGGATGACCTCCAACTCCAGTGCGCGCGCAGCAGCCACCTTGGTTGCGACCACTGCGTCTGTCTCACCGAACAGCTGGCGCCGCTCGGAGTGGCCGACGAGGACGCCGATGGCGCCCGCCTCTTTGAGCATCCCATAAGAACTCTCGCCCGTGAAGGCGCCCGAGGCTGCGGGGTGGCCGTTCTGGGCGAAGAGGGCGACTGTGCTGCCCGCGATGGTGGCAGCCACGTCGCTCAGCCAGATAGCCGGCGGCGCAATTCCAACGCGGACCGACGGGGTCTGACGGCTTGCAGCGACGCAGGCCTCCGCCAGTGCGATCGCCGACGCGCGCGTCGTGTTCATCTTCCAGTTTCCGCAGACGAAGTTGGTGCGCATCAGTTCTCCTCGAACTTGTGGCCGGCGCGGAGCGCGGCGATGCCGGGAAGGTCGCGACCCTCGACAAACTCCAGGCTGGCGCCGCCTCCGGTGGAGACATGGCTCACATCTTTGGCACGGCCGGCAGCAACCAGTGCTGCCACCGAGTCGCCGCCGCCGATGACCGTGACGCCATCGTTGTTGGCTACGGCGCCGGCGATGGCGAAGGTGCCCTTCGAGAAGGGAGTGCGCTCAAAGACACCGAGCGGGCCATTCCAGAAGATGGTGTTGGCCTTGGCGATGTGGCCTTCAAAGAGGGCTACGGTCTTTGGGCCGATATCGAAGGCGGCCGTGCCAACCGGCACCTCGACACCTTCGGTTACGACGCCCTCTTCTGCCGTGATGGTGGGGGCGACGACATGGTCGACCGGCAGCAACAGCTTGGTCTTGCGGGCCTCAGCGCTCGACATGAGCGAGCGTGCGACATCGAGTTTGTCGGCCTCGACGAGGCTGTTGCCTGTGCCGATGCCCTTGGCCCGGAGGAAGGTGTAGGCCATCGCGCCGCCGATGAGCAGCGTGTCGATGCGGCCGATCAGGTTCTCGATGACCTTGATCTTGTCGGAGACCTTGGAGCCGCCGAGGATGGCGATGTAGGGCTTCTCCGCCCCCTGCATGAGGCCGCCGAGGAACTTAAGCTCCTTGGCAACGAGCAGGCCGGCGGCGCGGCGGCCGTCGGGGAAGTGGCGGACCATCGTGTAGGTCGATGCATGCGCTCGGTGCGCGGTGCCAAAAGCATCGTTTACATAGACCTCGGCCAGCGCAGCGAGGTCGGCTGCGAAGACCTGGTCTCCCTGCTCCTCTGCCTCGTGGAAGCGGAGGTTTTCGAGAAGGCAGATGCCGCCTTCGGGGAGGTCGCGGATGACCTTCTTGGGGCCGTCGCCGACGCACTCTTCGGGGAAGACGACCTCGGTGTTGAGCAGCTTGGCGAGGTGGACCGCAATGGGCTCAAGAGAGAGCTTCGGGTCGTGGCCCTTGGGCCGGCCGAGGTGGCTGCCGAGGACGATACGGGCCCCCTTCTCGCGCAGGTAGTTGATGGTGGGGAGGGCCGCGGTGATGCGGGAGTCATCGGTGATGACGCCATCCTTCATCGGGACGTTGAAGTCGACCCGGACGAAGACGATGCGGCGGTCGACATCAATCTGCTCGAGAGAGCGAATGCCTGAGAGTTCCATGGGGCCTCGAAAGGGTTATCCCGCGAAGAGGACCGAGAGGTCGCACATGCGGTTGGAGAAGCCGGACTCATTGTCGTACCAGGAGAGCACCTTCACGAGGTTGCCGGCCTGTACGCGGGTCTGGCTGGGGTCGAAGACGGAGGAGTGGGTGTTGCCGTTGATGTCGATGCTCACGACGGGGTCGACGAGGTACTCGACGATGCCGGCGAGCTCGCCGAGCGAGGCGGTGTGGATGAGGGCGTTCACCTCGGCCACGGTCGTGTCGCGCTTGGCCACGAAGGTGAAGTCGGTGAGCGAGACATTGGGCGTTGGGACGCGGACAGCCATGCCGTCGAGCTTGCCCTTGAGCTGCGGGAGGACCTCGGCGACGGCGATGGCGGCGCCGGTGGAGGTGGGGATCATGGAGAGGGCTGCGCTGCGGGCGCGGCGCATGTCTTCGTGGGGCGCGTCGAGCAGGCGCTGGTCGGAGGTGTAGGAGTGGATGGTGGTCATGAGACCCTTCTCGATGCCAAGCGCGGCGTCGAAAATCTTGGCGAGCGGGGCCAGGCTGTTTGTGGTGCAGGAGCCGCAGGAGATGACCGTGTGGTTCACCTTGTCGAGCATGTGCTGGTTGACGCCCATGACGATGGTGACGTCGACGGCCTTGGCGGGGGCCGAGATGATGACCTTGCGGGCGCCGGCGGCGATGTGGGCGGAGGCGTCCTCCTTGCCCTTGAAGCGGCCGGTGCACTCGAGGACGAGGTCGATGCCCAGCTCGCCCCAGGGGAGCTTGGCGGCGTCCTTCTCCGAGATGACCTTGAGCTCGCGGCCGTCGATCTCGATGGCGCCATCCTTGGCCACAACCGTGCCGTTGTAGCGGCCATGGACCGAGTCATACTTGAAGAGGTGGGCGAGGGTCGCGACGTCGGTCAGGTCGTTGACGGCGACGATCTCAATGTCGTTGCGGCGGAGGGCGGCACGGGCGATCGTGCGGCCGATGCGGCCGAATCCGTTGATGGCGATGCGAACAGACATGGGACTCCTCGGTTGGTCGGTGTGAGCGAGAGCTGTGCTCAGATGGGGGCAGTCAGAGGCTGCGGGCTTCTAGGGCGGTGTGCGCGAGAGCGTCAAGGCGAACGGTG
>CAIQPA010000176.1 GCA_903873545.1 uncultured delta proteobacterium | reverse complement strand
GCTGGTCCGGCAGCTCCACGCGCACGACCCGACGACCCGGATCGTCATGCTCACCGGCTACGGCAGCATCGCAACGGCGCTCGATGCGGTGCGGTCGGGCGCCGTCCACTACCTCACCAAGCCGGCCTCGATGGAGGAGATCCTCGCCGCCCTCGACCACGATGGGTTGCCCGCCGCAGACCCGCCTGCGCATGTTGTGCCGTCGCTTGATCGGGTGGAGCGAGAGCACATCGAACGGGTACTCGCCGACTGCGGCGGCAACGTGACCCACGCCGCCGAGCTGCTCGGCATCCACCGCCGCTCGTTGCAGCGCAAACTGGCGAAGTTTCCGAGCCGGCGTTGACGGGTCGGGCTCGCGCCCGATAACGCGGAGGCCTCCTCGTTCTCTTTGCGGCCTCTGCACCCATGCGCATTCTCCTCACCGGCATCACGGGATTCATCGGCTCGCACACCGCGCGCCTTCTGCTCGAACAGGGCCACAGCATCGTCGCGCTCGTTCGGACGCCCGCAAAGCTGGCGGCCGACCTCGCCGCCCAGGTGACGGTGCTCCGCGGTGACCTCTCGCTCTTCCGCGAGCCGACGCTGCAGCTCGAAGAGGCCGATGTGGTCATCCATCTCGCTGCTGTCGTCTGCGCCGAAAAGGACGCCGACTACGATGCGGTGAACTATGCCGCCGTGGCCGATCTGCTCGCCTGCATCGGGCGACAGTCCTGGAAGCCCAAGCGGCTCCTCTTTGCTTCGTCGCTCGCGGCGGCTGGCCCCAACCCCGGCGGCTCGGGCGTGCACTCCGAGGCCGATGAGGCGCAGCCCGTGGAGTCCTATGGCCGCGCCAAGCGGGCGGCGGAGCTGCTCGTGGCGCAGCAGCCCTATCCGACCACCTCGTTCCGGCCGCCCATCGTGCTCGGCCCCGGCGATCCCGCCACGCTGACCCTCTTTCAGATGGCGCGGCGGTTCGTTGCCCCGCTCCCTGCCGGCGCACCGCAGCAGCTCAGCTTTGTGGATGTCTTCGACCTCGCCGGCGCGATCGCGGCGATGGCGGCCGATAGCAGCTCGGAGCACCGGCTCTACTTCACCAGCTCCGAACAGCGCATCACCAACCACGAACTCATCCGGGCCATCGCCGCGGTGCAGGGCAAGCGGGTGCTCGTGCTGCCGGTGCCGCGCCCGCTCCTCTACCTCGCCATGCGTGTCGCGACGGCCTTCTCTGCCGTCACCGGCGTCCGCAACCAGCTCGACGAGAAGCAGTACCGGCAGATGACCGAGCCCTCCTTCGTCTGCACCAGCGCCCGTCTCACCGCCGACACGGGCTGGAGGGCAACCACCACCCTCCACGACTGCGCCGCGCGTGCCGCAGCGGGCTACGCGGCGGCGGGATTGTTGCCGAAGTAGCGACCTACTTCGCCTTCTCGGTCAGGATGCCGACCGTCGTTGCGCCCGCGCCGCGGGCAGCATCCATCACCTGAACAGCGAGGCCATACTTCGCCTTGTCGGCTGCATCGACGAAGACGGTCCGGTCTGCGCGCGCCGCGACCATGCGGGCCAGCGTCGCGTCGAGCTGATCGAACGGGATCTCGGTAGCGTTGGCAAAGATGCGGCCATCAGCCTCCACACGCAGCAGCAGCTGCGTCTGATCCACGGGCGGCGGCGCATCGGTCTTCACCGTTTCGGGCAGGTGAACGGTCAGCTTCTTCATCATCAGCGGCGTCACCACCATGAAGATGATGAGCAGCACCAGCACCACATCGACG
>CAIQPA010000175.1 GCA_903873545.1 uncultured delta proteobacterium | reverse complement strand
GTGGCCGAGATCGCCAAGGTCGCCGGCGCCTCGATCGTCGCGGCCCCCGCCTCGACCACGGGCAAGGACTTCCTCCCCCGCGCCGCCGCCCGCATGGACGCCGGCATGATCTCCGACGCGATCGAGGTCTTCTCGCACAACGGCGCCGTGGCCTACAAGCGGCCCGTCTGGGCCGGCAACCTCATCGCCCGCGAGACCTCCACCTCGGCCATCACCGCGGTCTCGGTCCGTACGACCAACTTCGATGCGCCCGCTGCCGGCGCGGCCGCCCCGATCGAGACCATCTCGCTCGGCTTCGCCGCCCCCGAGAGCACGCAGTTCCTCAGCTTCGACCAGGTCAAGTCGAGCCGCCCTGAGCTCACCGACGCAGCCGCCATCGTGGCCGGCGGTCGTGGCCTCAAGTCGGCCGAGGCCTTCAAGATGCTCGAGGAGCTCGCCGATCTCATCGGCGGTGCCGTTGGCGCCTCGCGCGCGGCCGTCGACTCGGGCTACGCGCCGAACGACTGGCAGATCGGCCAGACGGGCAAGATCGTTGCCCCCAACCTCTACTTCGCTGTCGCGATCTCGGGCGCCATCCAGCACCTCGCCGGCATGAAGGGCTCCAAGGTCATCGTCACCATCAACAAGGATGGCGAGGCGCCCATCTACCAGATCTCGGACTACGGCCTGGTTGCCGACGCCTTCAAGGCGATCCCCGAGCTCAACGCCGCGCTCAAGTAGCGGTTCGCCCTCCCCGTGCGGAGGGCCCCGAACGACAACGCCCCCGACGGGCCGCGAGGCTCATCGGGGGCGCTTCGTTTTTGTCAGCAGCGGGCAGGCGAAAGGGCCGGCCCGGGGCTAGAACGGGATGTCGTCGTCGTTGAAGTTGCCGCCGCCTGCGCCACCCTGGTCGCGGGCCGGAGCGTCATCTTCGGTCTGGGTGTTGGTGCGACCACCGCCGGCTGCGCCGCCGCTGCGGGCGCCACCGCCGCCACCGCCGCCACCGCCGTAGCCACCGCCACGGTTGCCGCCGCCGTAGCCGCCGCCACCCTCGCTATCGCCACCGCCGGCTGCGCCGCCGAGGAACTGGACGGTGTCTGCGACGACATCGGTCGCATACTTCTTCACGCCCTCTTTGTCGGTGTACTCGCGGGTCTGGATGCGGCCCTCGACGTAGACGCTGCGGCCCTTCTTGAGGTACTTCGCGGCGTTCTCGCCCTGGCGACCCCAGACAACCACGCGGTGCCACTCGGTGCGCTCCTGCTTGTTGCCGGACTTGTCGACCCAGGTGTCCGTGGTGGCGACGTTGAGGGTCGCGACGCTCTGCCCACCTTCGGTGGTGCGGAGTTCGGGGTCGCGCCCCAGATTACCAATGATCATGACCTTGTTGAGCGATGCAGACACGATGACCTCCACACAAACTTGCCACCCCGATGAAGCAACCACCACGGTCCTTCAGCGTTGATTCGGAGGGGCTCCTTCCCGGTTATCGTCGTCTGTGGCCGGTTGTTGCAGCAGAGGACGAAAAAAGTTGGGGAGCACCTCACGAGGCGCGGAAGTAAGGTGTAGCACGCCCTGCTCGGCGCTGTCATGGAGAAGTGAAGGGCACCTCGATCGGATGGGCGAAAATGGCTAGTGGCATGGTCAGACTTTTCCTGCCTCGGTGCTGCCGCTGTCTTCCCCTGCTCCCACTGCTCCCGGCCGCCTGCTCGCAGCGGTTGTGCTCATCGCGGCGCTGCTGGCGATCTCGAGTGCGGCGCTCTGGGTTCGGCTGGCCGATGCGCCGGCGGTGGTGACGGCCTTCTGGCGGGTGGCGCTCTCCACGCTGATCCTCTGGGCGGTGCAGCTGCGGCGCATGCCGCGGCTGTCGCGGGCCGGCTGGCAGGCGGCGGTTCTGGGCGGGTTGATGCTGGCGCTCCATTTCTGGAGTTGGATGCTGTCGTTGGAGACGACGAGCGTGCTCTCGTCGACGCTGCTGGTGACGACCACGCCGCTCTGGCTTGCGATGGCAGGCCGGTGGCTGCCGGGCGAGCGTGCTCTGCCGTGGCAGGGCTGGCTGGGTCTTCTGGTTGCCTTGATTGGCAGCGGCGCGATGCTGCTGGAGGGGAGCCGTTCGACGGGCAGCGAGGCGGTGACGACGACAGGGGCGGTTCAGGCGCTGCTGGGAGCCGTTTTCGCAGGGCTCTACTGGCTTGCAGGTCGGTCTGGTCGTCAGACAGACGAGGTGGGGGATCTTTCGGTGGTGTCGACCGGGGTTGCGGCGCTGGCCCTTGGGTTGGTGATGGTGGTACAGGGCCACGCGTTCGTCTCGGGCGCCTCTTCGCAGACCTGGATGCTGTGGGTTATTTTGGCCATTTTTCCGCAACTTATCGGCCACAACGGGCTACTGTGGGCGCTGCGTCACTGGAGCGCAACGACCATCTCTGTACTGGTGCTGCTCGAGCCTGTGATTGCGACGGCCTTTGCGGCAGCGTGGGGTGAGGCCTCACCTTCGCCGCGCGCCTGGGCGGCCGCAGCAGTGGCGGTTGCCGGCGTGGCGGCCGTTGTCTGGCAGCAGCGTGAAACAGAGGGAGCGGAGGCGGTGCCCGATGCAGCCTAGTTTGCTCACGCCGCGCGCACCGGGGTGTTTCACGTGAAACAGCTCCAAGCCGCTACAGAGATCGTCCTGCGGGTGATGGCGGGCGAAGCCTCGTTTGACGAGGGGCTCGCGGCCGTCGTCGCCTACCAGCGGCGCTTCAATGGGCCGCTTGCAGCCTACTGGCAGCGGCGCGGTTTCACGACCGAGCAGCCGACGGCGGGCGAGGTGCCGGCGGTCATGACCGACCTCTTCCGGAGCGTCCGGTTGACCTCAAGCGAGGCGGAGCCGACGATGGTCTTCCGCACCTCAGGCACCACCTCGGGGGCCCGCGGCGAGCACTGGCGGCTATCCACCGCAGCCTACGACGCCGGCGCCGCCCGCCACTTTGCGGCGATGGTGTTGCCGGATGGCGAGCGCCGACGCTTTGTGAAGTGGTGCTTCGACCCTGCGGAGGTGGCCGATTCGTCGCTGTCGCACATGGTGGCCGACTTGGAGCGCCGGTTTGGGATCGGCACGGCCCCGTGGCAGCTCGGCGTGGATGGGCTGCGGGCGGAGGCGCTCGACGAGCTGGCCGCGCTGCAGGAGCCGGTGGTGGTCTTCACGACCGCCTTTGCGCTCTCGTGGCTGCTGGAGCGGCTCGAGGCGCCCGTCGCCCTGCCCGCGGGATC
>CAIQPA010000174.1 GCA_903873545.1 uncultured delta proteobacterium | reverse complement strand
GTTCGGGAGCCGGTTGCCGTCGTCGCAGACCTCGCCCTCTTCGACGGTGCCGTTGCCGCAGACGGCGACGAAGGAGCCGGTGTCGGTGCCTGTGTCATCGATGGTGGTGTCTGCGGGGTCGGTATCGGCGACGGTTGTGTCGTCGATGGTGGTGTCGCCGGTCGCGGTATCTGTAGGGTCGGTATCGGCGACGGTGGTGTCTGTAGGGTCGGTATCGGCGACGGTGGTGTCATCGATCGTCGTGTCGACCAGGTCGGTATCAGTGGTGGTGTCGTCGACGGCTGTGTCGAGGGCCGTGTCGACGGCTGTGTCTTCGAGGGTATCGGCTGCGGTGTCGGCCGCGCCCGTGTCTGTGGGCTCGGTGTCATCCGAACCTGTGTCCTCGCTGGTGCTCCCGTCGCCTCCCCCCGTGTCGCCCTCCGCACCGCTGCCGCTGCCATCTCCAATCGCGATGACGTCGGCCGATGCGCAACCAGACATGACGCCGAGCAGGAGCAGACAGGCGAGGCGGGAGAGGCGCATGGGTTCAACTCGTCAGAGGTCATGGGACTGGGCGGAACGGTACACCATCGCCTGCCAACCTCAAAGGAGGAACGGGTCTTGCGCGTTGTCGGGAATGAGCGCGCGAGGCGCTCGGTTGCTCCCTAACCATCAGGGTCGCGCAGCCGGCGCGCCTGACCGCACCCCCCGCAAGCGGTCTGCATCCAACCTTCTACGCTCTCACGGAGTTGAAGATGCGCCTCCCCGGCCTCCAGACAGTCTTTTCCGCCATCATCGGCCTCCTCGTCGCAGCCGCCTGCACCGCCGGCAGCTCGCAGCCCGTTGGAGCCGGCCTCGAGACCCGCGGCCTGCCCGCCACCGCCGACGGCAGCGGCCTTGGCTTCGGCGCGATCCCCCGTGTCGGCGAGCACGTCGTGAAGTCGCCCGAGGAATGGCGCCAGCAGCTCTCTGCGAGCCGCTTCGAGGTGCTCCGCGAGCATGGCACAGAGCGGGCCTTCTCCGGCGCCCTCTGGGACCACCACGAGGAGGGCGTCTACCGCTGCGCCGGCTGCGGTGCGCCGCTCTTCTCCTCCGAAGACAAGTTCAACAGCGGCACAGGCTGGCCCTCCTACACCCGCCCCATCGAGCTTGGCCGCGTCGGTGAGACCTCCGACCGAAGCTTCGGCATGGTCCGCACCGAGGTCCATTGCGATGCCTGCGGCGGCCACCTCGGCCACCTCTTCGAAGACGGACCTGCACCCACCGGTCTCCGCTACTGCATCAACTCGGCCTCGCTCGTCTTCGAGCCGGCCGCACAGGCGCCGCCAGCGGCGAAGGAGGCGACGCCATGAAGTCAGCCGCACTCTTCACGATCCTGCTCCTTCTCCTTGCTGCCTGCGGCGCCTCTGCCGCACCCGGTGAAGGCAACGGCTCCGCTGCTGTCGAGGGAACCGTCGCCGCCGCCCCCGCCGCGCCCGGCGAGGCCATCGCCATCTTCGCGGGCGGCTGCTTCTGGTGCATGGAGGGCCCCTTCGAGGCCCTCACCGGCGTCAGCGAGGTGCTCTCGGGCTACACCGGAGGCCCCGAGCTGCACCCAACCTACCAACAGGTGGGCGGCGGCTCGACCGGCCACACCGAAGCGGTGCTCGTCCGCTACGACCCCAAACAGGTTACCTACAAGCACCTCGTCGAGGTCTACTGGCGCACCATGAACCCCACCGACGCCGGTGGCCAGTTCGCCGACCGCGGCCCGCAGTACCGGCCCGCAATCTTCGTCTCCACGGCCGAGGAGCGGGCCACGGCGGAGGCCTCACGCGCGGAGCTCGAGGCGGCGAAGCGGTTCGAGGAGCCCATCGTCGTGCCCGTGGAACAGGCGAGCACCTTCTGGGTCGCAGAGGACTATCACCAAGATTACTACAAGACCCATGTGCTCAACTACAGCACCTACCGGTCGCTGTCGGGCCGCAAGGGCTTCCTCACCAAGAAGTGGGGCATCGACATCGGCTCACACTAGTCGCCGTCGGAGGTTGCCCCCGTTGGGGCAAGCAGGGTAAACTGTGCAGGTCGATCCCGACGAGGCCCCCAACGGTGCCGCCGCGCAGGAACTGCCATGCCGCTGATGCGAACCGCCGCCCTCCTCTTCCTCCTGCTTCTGGCGCTGCCGGGGCGGCTCCTCGCGCAGTCGCTCGATACGCTAACGCCCGGCGACGCTGTGCGGGGCGAATCGCTCGCAGCGGTGCTGCAGGTGAGTGGCGTGACCCTCATCCGCGATGTCCGCATCGCCGACTTCGTCGTCAGCTTTGAAGACCGGACTGTGGATGGCTCCGGCGAGGTCATCGTGCAGCTCGATGTGCCCTCGGATGCACCCCTCGGCGCCTATACCGTCGAGGTGGATGCCGACGAGGGGCCGCTCACGGCGCCTTCGCTCTTCTCGGTCGTGCGCCGTCCCCGCTTCGCCTCCATCACCCCATCGGAGCTCCCCCGCGGCGCCCGCTCCACCGTGGTGCTGGAGGGCGACGACCTCGAGGCGCTCGTGGAGGCCTCGGTGGCCCCCGGCGGTGTCGCGGTTACCTCCGCCTGGGCCTCCAATCGCAACCGCATCGCCTTCACCGTCACGGTCGGCGAGACCGCCGCACTGGGCGACCGGCTGCTCACCTTCGCGGAGGCGGACGGCGCCTCTGCCAACGCCTCGCTCGGCGTCGTCGCCGGGGCGCCGGCCGCCCTCTTCGTCGACCCGCCCCTGCTCGCCCGCGGCGACACCGCCCTCGTCACGCTCGGCGGCCGTAACCTCGACACCCTGACAGGCTTCGACCTCGGCGCAGGCATCGACATTGTCGACTTCACGGCCATCTCGCCCACCCGCGCCACCTTCACCGCCACGGTCGGCGCGGTCGCACTCGCCGGCCCCCGCCCCGTCATCCTGCGCCGCGGCATCGAGCGGCTCGCGGTCCCCGACCTCTTCTCGGTTGCCGGCGCCGCTGCGCTGTTCATCTCCGCAACGCCCGCATCGCTCGTGCGGGGTACCACCACCACCGTCACGCTCTCGGGCGAGAACCTC
>CAIQPA010000173.1 GCA_903873545.1 uncultured delta proteobacterium | reverse complement strand
GGCCTCGGCATCATCGGGTGCTAGTGTCTCATGATTAGAGTCGGTTCGGGCCCCTTCGGAGAAGGCTGTAGTGGCGCTCGGCTGCGCGGAGGCCGGTGGCCCCGCGGGCCGGTCCCAGCCGAAGGCGACCGCAGCGTCGGCGCGGAGCGGCGTTGTTGGGGCAACGGGACCTGGCGGCGCAGCGGGGCTCGGCGCGGGCGGGAAGGCTCTCAGGCTGGTGCTGCTCCGCCGCTCCTGCCCGCTCTCTTGCAGATCGTGCAACAGGCTGCTGAAGGGGGGCGCGGTGGTGGTCGCGGGCCTTGGACTAGCTACGCTGCTGAAGGCTGGGAGCGAGCTCGAAGAGCGCTGCGGCGGTCGCGGAGGCAGCGGGGCCCCGGGGCGCGGCAGCGGCGGTGGCGCCACAGGCAGCGAGCCAGAACTCTCGCTCCCCGGGAACGGGAAGCGGCTGGCCGATCGGGGCCGGCTCGGCGCCTCGCCGTCGCTGACCTGTCGAACAAGGAAGTCGGCACGGCAGCTCGGGCAACGCATCTTCGCGCCCGGCTCCGCCATAAGCGCATCCGGCGCCTCAACAGATTCGAGACAGGCTGGACAGAGGAGTTGCATCGGAGGCCGGGCAGAGGGCGAAACTGCTGCTAGGTCAAGGCCGCGTAGGCCTCAAGTAATCGCGCCTGTGCCAAAATGTAGAGGGTTCGCGCCGCTTGACACTCGAACCAAGGTGGGAGAGGGAACAGTTGGTTTCAAGCTCCATGACCAGACCTGTCGAGGCAGGCTGAGAACAAGAACGGCTTGACGGTGTGCTGTGTCCCTGCGGGCACGGCTTGCATGAGCTGTTCCCTCAGGTGCACATGAAGTTGATCAAGCGATACAGCAACCGCAAACTCTACGACACAGAGCGCAGCTCCTATGTGACGCTCGAAGAGATCTCGCAGATGGTGCGCGATGGCTCCGAGCTCCGCATCGTCGACAACAAGTCGGGCGAAGACATCACCTCCGTGACGCTCGCACAGATCGTCTTTGAGCAGGAGAAGAAGGACAAGCGGACCCTGCCGATGCAGGCGCTCCGCGACATGATCCGCTCGCCCTCCGACTTCATCTCCCGCCTCAGCCGCGATGTCACCGACATGCGCGAAGATGCCATGACGCAGGTCGAGAAGGTCAAGCGGACTGCCGCACAGCAGCAGGCCGAGGTCGTGGCGCCCGTCCGTGAGTTCTTCGACTCGATCCCCCGCGCGCTTGAAGAGGTCCAGGCCCGCATCGACCTCCGCATCGGGGAGAGCTTCGAACAGCTCAAGCACCTGCCTGAGACCGTCGACCAGGTGAAGCGGCTCAAGGCCGAGGTCGCCCGACTCCAGAAGAAGCTCTCCGACGCCGACCGTCGCGCCAAGAACGACCGTGCGGAGTTCGACATCCAGCTCCGCCGGCTCGACCTCCGGCTGAAGGCCCTCGAGTCCAAGCCAAAGTAGGCAATCGCACGCCGCCGCCCCGCCTCGGAGCGCGGCGGCAGACTGCCTAGAAGTCGGCGCCGATGCTCACCGACTGGCTCGTCACGGTATCCGAGAACTGCGACTGGTAGGTCAGGTCGAGCATCGCCCATTGAAAGCGGGCGCCGACCACCGCCACCGGCCGCGGCTCGGTGTCGAGCGAGAAATTGACCTCAGGCTGGTTCCTGAGCGATTCGGTGTCGCTCGCCACTGCTGGCCGCGCATCGTCCGGCGTGGTGTCGATGAGGCGCGAGGCCGAAAAGGGGAGGACCACACCATACCCGCCGAACGGGGTGAGGTTCACCACCGAGCTGATGCCGATGGGCAGCGAGAGCAGGGCATCAATCTGCAGGTTGGTCAGCACCAGATCGGAGCTCCCCAGCAGCGTGTTCACGCCGCCGTGGATCGCCAGATCGGGGAGCGGCCAGAAGATGTCCTCGTGAAGCGCCCACTTGCCCTCCACGCCAACAGCCAAGAGGTCGCTGTCGTCGAGCAGCGTGAGGACGGTCCCCACCTCGAAGCTGAAGGGGAGCCCCTTCCGAACATGTATCTGGGTGGTCCCCATCGATGCTTCGGGCTTGCCGGTCTTGTGGGCCAGAACCCAAGGGTTCTCCGCTCCGCCCGTCTTCACGTCGAAGTCGTTGAAGCTGCGATCAATCTGGAAGACGAAGCCCGCGACGCCAGGTGTATCGGCCGGCGCCACCCCCTTGATCGTCATCACCTCGCCGAGCTGACCGGCGAAGGAGCGAAATGCCTTATCTTTGGTCGAGGTGCTGAGGCAGTTGCCTGTCGACCCGAGCGTATCGCAGGTGCCGAACCGCTGGAGCGTGAAGTTGTTCGACGCTTCCGCCGACGCAACGGGCAGCAGGAGCAGTGCCGCGCCTGCCAGCAGTCGGCCGATCAGAGGGCCGTGGGGTCGCTGGGTGAGGTGGGCGCGCATGGCAGGCTCTCCGGGACGGGTTGAGTGGCCGATTGCTACCAAGCCGCGGCGAGATGCGTCAAGCAAAGGGCTACGATTCGTCTTCATACTGCCCGCGCAGCCGGTCTAGCACGCCAGCATCTTCCAGCGTGGTCGTGTCGCCGCGCGTCTCCCGCTTGGCCGCCACATCCTGCAGCAGCCGACGCATGATTTTGCCGGACCGTGTCTTGGGCAGCGCATCGGTGAAGGTGAGGTCGTCCGGACGAGCCAGCGCCCCAATCTCCGACGCCACATGGCGCCGCAGCTCGTCGGCCAGCTCGGGTGACTTCTGCACCGAGGCGAGCAGCGTCACGAAGGCCGCGATCGCCTGCCCCTTGAGGTCGTCCGGCCGCCCAACCACCGCCGCCTCCGCCACCGCGGGATGCGACACCAGCGCCGACTCAATCTCCGCCGTCCCGAGCCGGTGGCCCGCAACGTTGATGACGTCGTCGACCCGCCCCATGATCCAGATGTAGCCCCGCTCGTCGCGACGGACCCCATCCCCCGCAAAGTAGAGACCGGGGATCTGCGACCAGTAGGCCGCCTTGAACCGCTCATCGTCGCCCCAGATGGTGCGGATCATCGAGGGCCAGGGCTTGCGAATCACCAGGAAGCCGCCCTCGCCGAGCGGCCGGCTGTTGCCCTCCATGTCGACCACGTCGGCCATGATGCCCGGCAGCGGCAGCGTCGCGGTCCCTGGCACCAGCGGCGTGGCGCCCGGCAGCGGGCTGATCATGATCGAGCCTGTCTCGGTCTGCCACCAGGTATCGACGATGGGGCAGCGCCCGCCGCCGATCACCCTGTGGTACCAGGTCCAGGCCTCCGGGTTGATGGGCTCGCCCACGCTGCCCAGGAGCCGAAGGCTCGAGAGGTCGTGCCGCGCGGGGTGTTCGTCGCCCCAGCGGATGAAGGCGCGGATGGCCGTCGGTGCGGTGTAGAAAATCGTGACCTTGTAGCGGGCGATGATCTCCCAGAACCGGTCGGGCTCGGGGTGGTTGGGCGCCCCCTCATACATGACCGAGGTGGCTCCGTTGCTGAGCGGGCCGTAGACCACATAGCTGTGGCCCGTCACCCAGCCGATGTCGGCCGTGCACCAGAAGACATCGTCGTCGCGCAGGTCGAAGACCAACTTGCTGCTGTAGGTGGCGCCAAGCAGGTAGCCGCCCGTGGTGTGGAGCACCCCCTTCGGCTTCCCCGTCGACCCCGAGGTATAGAGGATGAAGAGCGGGTGCTCGCTGTCGAGCGCAGGCGCCTCGTGCGACGGCGAGGCCGCCTCCATGAGTGCCTCCCAGCGGTGGTCGCGCCCCTCGATGAAATTCACCGCGTGGCCCGTCCGCGTCAGCATCACCACATGCTCCACGGAGGGGCAGCCCCCATGCTCGGTGAGGGCCTCGTCCACCGCCCCCTTGAGCTCCACGATCTTGCCGCGCCGCCAGCCGCCGTCGGCCGTCACGATGACCTTGGCCGTCGCGTCGTTCACCCGGTCGCGGATCGCCTGCGCCGAGAAGCCGCCAAAGATGATGCTGTGGGTCGCACCCATGCGGGCGCAGGCGAGCATCGCGACTGACAGCTCCGGCACCATCGGCATGTAGAGCACCACCCGGTCGCCGGCCACCACACCCAGCGACTCCAGCGCGTTGGTGAAGCGGCAGACCTCGGTGTGCAGCTCCCGGTAGGTCAGCGTGCGCCGGTCGCCCGGCTCTCCCTCCCAGATGATCGCGCTCTTGTGCTCCGTCGGCGTGCCGAGGTGGCGGTCGAGGCAGTTCTTCGCCACATTCAGCTTGCCGCCCACAAACCACTTCGCGTGGGGCAGCTGCCAGTCCAGCACCGTCTGCCACGGCGCGTCCCAAAGCAGCAGCTCCTTCGCCTGCGCCGCCCAGAACCCCTCAGGGTCGGCCTCAGCTGCGGCATAGAGTTCGCGATATGCCTCCATGCTCCCCACGCGGGCCGCGGCCGCAAAGGCCTCCGGCGGCGCGAAGAGGCGGTCTTCTTTGAGAACGGATTGAAGGTTCTGGCTCATGGCGCGGTGCTCAGGGAGGCGGCGAATCGGGGAGGCGCATCGTCTTGCAACGGCACGATTGTCGCAAGGAAAATGCAGAAAGAGTGCTATGATGCACACTGGCTTGCATCGAACCCATGCGCGACGCATCCAAACAGGCATCTCACCTCGAGGTCATCGCGTGGAACAGGTCGCCGTTCATCCCCAACTCAAGCAGGTTCTTGTCTGTTGCAACCAGCGCGGACCTGACTCTACCATGCCCTGCTGCGGCGACACAGGGGCAGAGGTCTACGCCAAGCTCCGCGGCTGGGTCACCCGCTACGGCCTCACCAGCCGCATCTACGTCACCCAGACCTCCTGCCTCGGCTGGTGCCACGGCGAAGGCGCCATGATCGCCATCCAGCCCGAAGGTATCTACCTGCGCGGCGTCAAGCCGAGCGATGTCGAACAGGTCATCGAGCGCTACCTCAAGGGTTAACGCTCGACCGGCAGCCCAGCCTGGTTCCAGGCCATCATGCCGCCCGACAGGTTAAAGACAGAGCTGAAGCCATGATTGGAGAGCCAGACCGTCGCATGCGACGAGCGGCCCCCCGACCGGCAGATCAGCAGATAGGTCGCGCTCGGCTCCCACCCTGCAGCCGCCTGCGGCAGCGTCGCGAGCGGCACCAGCTCCGAGCCTGCGATGTGGCCCAGCTGGTCGGAAAACTCCGAAGGCTCCCGCACATCGATGAGGCGGACCCCATCGAGCGCCGTTGCTGCGAGGCCGGGCGGCACTTCACGGAAGCCGTGGGGAGTCGTTCCGGAGAGTTCGTCGAGGGTCGGCATGGTGCGCTCGCTTGTGGGTTAGGCGCCGCCGATCCGAATCTGCCGGATGGCACGGATGGCAGTCGGGTCGCCGGTGAGTTTGGCGGCCTCGTCGGCCAGCTCCTCGAGCTGCTCCGGCGTGAGGGGGTGGTCGATGGCGACCACCTCGTAGGCAATCCCATACTCGGTGAAGTCGCGGTGCTGGCTGAGAAGGTTGCCCGCACCGGCTGCGTAGATGGCGTCGTCCACCGCCTTCTTGGTGCCGCGGGTGTCGGCGTGCACCACCGTCATGATGTGCGAGACATCATCGGCATCATCGAGGCCGACCACATGCTTGGGGCCGAAGACGCAGTTGCGAAGCCGTCCACGGGTCGAGAGGTGGTGGGCCGTCGCCGCGACATGGGTGGCGATGCGGGGCTGAGCCTCCAGCGTCGCCGCGCCGATGTGGGGCGTAGCGTAGATCTGCGGGTAGCCGGCGTAGGGGTTGACCCAAGGGTCCTTCGCGTCGCTGGGCTCGACCGGGAAGACGTCTACCATCGCGGCGCCAATGTAGCCCCGAGTCACCGCCTCGATGAGGGTCTCGGTGTCGTGAATCTGGCCGCGTGCCGCGTTGATGAAGAGGCGGGGGCTGGGGCGCTCCTTCTGCGCCATCGCCGCAAAGTGCTCGAGCTGCAGCAGGTTCTCGTTGCTCCGTCCCCGGTAGTCGGAGGCCGAGATGTGGGCCGAGACAACGTCGGCTGCGGCGAAGAGGTCGGCGATGTTGGGCACAAAGCTCCAACCCATCGTTTCGCCCACCTCCTTGGCCACGTCGCGGTTGTCGTAGAAGACAATCTTCATGCCGAGGGCCTGCGCGAGCTGCGCCACCTGCTTGCCGATGTTGCCGAGTCCGAGGAGGCCGAGCGTCTTTCCCTGCACCTCGAAGCGGCTCTCCTGCGACTTGTTGAAGGTGTTGGCCCGCGTCTCATCAACAGCCTGGAAGATCCGGCGGCAGAGGAGGATCATCTCTCCGATGACCAGCTCTGCGACCGAGCGGCCGTTCGAGACGGGATCGTTGATGACCAGGATGCCCCGCTCGGCGCAGGCCCGCTTATCGACCGAGTCGTCGCCGATGCAGCAGAGCACCACGGCGAAGAGGTTGGGCGCAGCGTCGAGGACGGCGGCCGTGATCTGCACGCGCGACCGCTTGAAGATCAGTTCGTAGGGCGCGGCCTGGAGCAGCGCGATGAGCTCGTCATCACCCGTTGGTGTGACGTCTGGGCGGAAGGGCTCAATGCCGAGCTCGCGCAACTGCCTGTCGAGCGACGGGTCGGGCGACTCGAGAACCAGCGCGCGTCGGAAGGGACCTACGCCAATGCGGGGTCGAAACGAGGCGCTCATGATGGAACTACTTTTTGCCTTCGAGCTGCGGCTTGAGGAAGCGCTGCAGGAGCTCGCTCACCACATCAACCTGGGTGCGGCCGGTGCGGTCGCAGTACTCTCGAAGGGCGTCATGCGCCTGGGTGGTAATCCAGACGGGCTTCTTGGCATCGGTGCTCATGGAGACTCCAAAAATGTTGGGTTCAGATGAACCAGACGCCGCCAAGGAAGCGGTCGTTGCCGTCTGCCTTCGGCAGC
The DNA here is from genome assembly GCA_903873545.1 of uncultured delta proteobacterium. Classification (GTDB taxonomy): domain Bacteria; phylum Myxococcota_A; class Bradymonadia; order REDH01; family REDH01; genus CAIWGR01. The sequence goes on along the minus strand of CAIQPA010000173.1, from coordinate 661 downwards.
CGGGGACGCTGAGCGGGAATCGCCGCCTGGGGCGCGCGGGCAGGACGCTTGGACGTCTCGGCTGCGGGGGCTGCAACCTTCGGCTCGGCGCCGCCAAGGCCCGATGCCGGGTCAAGGTCCTCAAGGTGGTCGATGACCAACCGGCTCGCCACATCGACCATCGATTCCTTCGTCAGCTTGGAATACTGCTTGAGGATGGCGTGGGCCGACTCATCAACCCAGACGGGCTTCTTGTCACTCATGGCGGGCACTTGGTTCAGCGCCACGCGGGGGCGTGGCGGTCGCTTCGAAGGTGGGGCGCGGTGTAGGCGGCAGTGGCCGTTCGGTCAAGGGGCCGAGGCTGGCGCCGCCGCCTCGTCCGAGCCGGCGCGGCGCGCCATGAAGGTGCTGAAGGCCGCAGCCGTGAAGAACATGATGAGGCTGTAGATGGCCGGCGAGATGGCCATGTCGTCCTGCTTGAGGATCTGGTTGGCGATGTAGATGGCGAGCGTGCCGTTGTGGATGCCGATCTCCATGCCGATCGCGACCGCCTGCTTCGTCAGGACGCCGAACAGCCGGGGGATGATGAAGCCGGCCGCCATGCTGACCAGGTTGAAGGTCAGCGCCGCAAGCCCCACCTGCTGGAAGTACTCGGCCAGATGGGCCCGCTCCTTGGCCACCG
>CAIQPA010000172.1 GCA_903873545.1 uncultured delta proteobacterium | reverse complement strand
CTCGGCTGGGAGCTCGGGGAACTTCGGGGCGGTCAGGTACTCGTGGTGCCGTTGCTCGGCTGGGTGCGGAAGACGACACCGGCGGCGATGGTTCGTGCAGCTTCGGTGACCTTCGCGATCCGTGAACGGCTCGATGGTCCTGCCGTAGCGGAACAGCTGCGCGCAGCGGGCTACCAGTCGACCTCGGTGGTGGAGGATCCGGGCACCTTCAGCCTTCGCGGAGGGCTGCTCGATGTCTTCTCGCCGGCCTACGAGAAGCCCTTTCGCGTAGACCTGTTTGGCGACCAGATTGAGTCGATCCGCTGGTTCGATCCGGAGTCGCAGCGAAGCGCCGGGATTGTGGAGCGGGCCATCGCGATTCCGACCCGAGAGGAGCTGCTGACCGAGGAGGGGCTGGAGATTTCGCGGCGGCGGCTGCGGGCGCTCGCAGATCTGCTCGGCACGCCGTCGAACAAGGTCTCGGCACTGCTGCGCGAGCTGGAGCGCAAGGAGCGCTACTTCGGCATCGAGACGATTCAGCCGGCCTTCGCCGAGGCGCTCGAGCCGCTCGCATCGCGGATTCCGAAAGAGGCCACCGTGGTGCTGGTCGACCCCACCGACCTCTTCCTCGAACATGCGCGGATGATGGAGGCCCGCGAGCGGGAGTGGTCGCGGGAGCGGGAGCAGGGCAGCATCGTCTTCGAGCCGTCCGAGTACTTCCTGAGCAGCGAAGAGCTCATCGAGAGCTTCCGCGCGGGCGGATTTCAGATTGAGGTGGGCGCGCGCGATGCATCGCTCACGACAGCGGAAGAGCTGGCCTTTCCCTGCCTCGATGTGCACGAGGTGGAGCGGGTGCGGAAGGCACGCGGCAACGACGAAGGAGCCATCGCGGCTGCGCTGACGGTGGTGGATAGTTGGCGCGATCGGGTGGGCCGCGTGGTGGTTGTCTGCTCGTCGCGGTCGACCGCTACACGGGTGGCCGAGGTGCTGCGGAGTCAGAAGCGGGAGGTGCAGACGCTGGCCTCAAGCGACGCGCTGTTCGAGGTTCAGTTTCCGCCTGCGACCCACCTCGAGGTGCTGGTGGGCGACGCGCTGGAGGGTTTCGTTGCGCCCTCGCGTGCGCTGGCTGTCATCACCGAGCGCGAACTGCTCGGCAAGGCGATGCGCCGCTCCGGCCGCGAGCAGATGCACGAGGCCACCGCCGTCGCCTCGTTCAAGGAGCTCGAGGTGGGCGACCTCGTCGTCCACGTGGACTTCGGCGTCGCCAAGTATGCGGGCCTAACGCGGCTCGCGGTCGGCGACATCGAGAACGATTTCCTGACGCTCGAGTTCGCGGAGGGCGATCGGATTCACATCCCCGTCTATCGCCTCTCGAAGGTACAGCGCTACACGGGCTCGTCCACCTTCACCCGACTCGACCGCCTCTCCGGCTCGACGTGGGAGAAGACAAAGGGCCGCATCAAGGCCGCGCTTGCCGATGTCGCCGAGGAGCTGATCCGGCTCTACGCGGAGCGTGCCACACGCGAGGGGTTTGCCTTCTCCGCGCCCGATTCGATGTACCACGAGTTCGAGGCCTCCTTCCCCTACGAGGAGACGCCGCACCAGGCGCGGGCCATCGACGATGTGCTCTCCGACATGCAGTCCAACAAGCCGATGGATCGGCTGCTCTGCGGCGATGTTGGCTTCGGCAAAACCGAGGTGGCCATCCGTGCAGCCTACAAGGCGGTCTGCGACGGCAAGCAGGTGGCAATCCTGGTACCGACGACCGTGCTGTGCGAGCAGCACCTCAATACCTTCCGCCGTCGGCTCAGCGAGACGGGCGCCCGCATCGAGGCACTTTCCCGGTTCCGGACGCCACAGGAGGTGAAGGCCATTCTGGCGGCTACCGCGGAGGGCAAGGTCGACATCGTCATCGGCACCCACCGGCTCATCTCGAAGGATGTGGAGATCCCCAATCTGGCGCTGCTCATCATCGACGAGGAGCAGCGTTTTGGCGTGCAGCACAAGGAGAGGCTCAAGCAGCTCCGCTCCAGCGTCGACGTGCTGACGATGACGGCCACGCCCATCCCGCGCACGCTCGAGATGTCGCTGCTCGGCATCCGCGACCTGTCGATCATCACCACGCCCCCACCCGGTAGACTGTCGGTTCGGACCCATCTTGCACGCTTCCGCGACTCGGTGGTGCGTGAGGGGATTGAGCAGGAGCTGGCGCGGGGCGGCCAAGTCTACTTCGTGCACAACCGGGTCGATACCATCTACGGTCTGGCCGACGAGATCCGGCGGATGGTGCCCGAGGCGCGCGTCGGCGTCGGCCACGCACAGATGAAGGATGATGAGCTCGAGAAGGTGATGATGGACTTCATCGCCCATCGCATCGATGTGCTCATATCCACGACCATCGTTGAGTCGGGCATCGACATCTCGACCGCCAACACCATGTTCATCAACCATGCCGACAAGTTCGGCCTGGCGCAGCTCTACCAGCTCCGCGGACGGGTGGGGCGGGGCAGCGATCGCGCCTACTGCTACCTCCTTGTTCCCGACCCGGGCCGCTTGCCGCCCGACTCCAAGCGGCGGCTCGAGGTGCTCATGGAGCACTCGGAGCTTGGCTCCGGCATGGCTGTGGCACAGCACGACCTCGACATGCGCGGCGCCGGCAACATCCTCGGCGACGACCAGAACGGCCACATCGAGGCGATCGGCTTTGAACTCTACAGCGAGCTGCTGGCAGAGGCTGTCGGAGAGCTATCGGGCGAGCCGGCGCAGAAGGCGGTGGAGCCGGAGGTGAAGATTCCCGTCGCCGCCTTCGTTCCCGAGGATTACGTGGAGGATATCGGCCAGCGCCTCAGCTTCTACAAGCGGCTCAGCCTTGCTCCCGATTCTGCCACGGTTTACGATGTCATGGACGAGATGCAGGACCGCTACGGCCCTGTGCCCATCAATGTTGAGCACCTGCGTGACCTCGTTCTTGTGAAGCTCATCATGAAGCAGATCGTGGCGAAGCAAATTGAGGTCGGGCCCAAGGCGATTGTCGTGGAGCTGCTCCCCGAGACCACACTCTCGCCGGACAAGGTGATGGCGCTGATCGCCTCCACACGCGGTCAGTACGAGGTTCGACCGGGCCTCATCCTGGTGCGCAAGCTGCAGGGTCGTGAGAGCGTTAACCTGATGGAGACGGCGCTGCTGATCTCGCGAGAGGTGGCGCGATGCGCACGCGACGCCTCGTAGCGCTGCTGCCGCTGTTGCTGGCGGCCTGTGCGCCAGCGCGAGCGCCTGGCGAGGGGGGCGAGCGGGTTGTGGCTGCGCCTTCGACGAAGGTGGAGGCGGCCGAGACGCTGCAGGAGGACCTGCCACTGCTGGAGGTGAATGGGCGGACCATCGGCTCACGCGAGCTCGAGGTGCGAAGCCAGCTCCTTTCGCAGACGGCCGCGCTCCGCATGGGAGAGCCGAGCCAACGTTCGTCGCTGCTGCGGAGCCTGCTGCAGGTGGAGCTTATGGCCAATGCGGCGACGGCTGCCGGTCTGGTAGGAGACTACGAAGAGCGGCTCCTGCTGCGGATCCTGCCGGTGGACTGGCAGCTCCGTCGCGTCGGGATGGATGCGGTGGGTGAGCAGCGGCTCTCGGAGGCCGCAGTGCGTGCAGCCTTCGACGGTTCGGGCGATGCCGGGCCGGAGCTGCGCGAGGCGCGGGTGATCGTGCTGCCGACCGCCGCCGCGGCCGATGAGGCGCGAGCAGAGATGGTGCGGATGCGCCGCGAGAGTTCGAAGCTGGACGAGGAGATTTTTGTCGAAGTCTGCCGCGCGCGGTCGATCGATCCTTCAGCGCAGGCGACCGACTGTGCGACCGGCCCTGTTGCCCGCACTTCCGATGGCGCGACGACGAACACGGCGCTCAGCGAGGCGCTTTTTGCGCTGCCGAAGTCAGGTCGCGTCTCGCCCATCTACCGCACCGCGCGGGGCTGGGAGATGGTGCAGCTGATTCGCATCATCGCACCACTCACGGGTGGCCTCGACGCAGCCCGTCCGATTGTGGTGGAGCGGGCGGTCCGCGATGGCCGCGCTGCGGCTGCTGCAGGCTGGCTCGCAGCGCTAGCAGGCAGGCAGCCGGCGCAGGTGGATGAGGCGGCCGTTGCGTTGCTCACCAAGGGCCGGACGGCGCTCGCGAAGGAGCCTGCCGCAGCCTCGAAGGTCGCACGGCGGTACGAGGCTGCAGGGCTGGCCGAAGGCCCGAGCGGTGTGCTGACGCTGCTGGAGTTGACGGCAGACGAGAAAGACTTGAAGGCACCGTTCGCCAACCCCGCAGCATCTCCTGCTGCGTGGGATGGTTCCGGAAGTGGTGGAGAGTGATGATGCGCATGGCTGGGTGGTGTCTGACAGTACTTGTGGCGGTTGCGTTGCCCGTGGCGGCCCGCGCAGACATCATCGACCGCATCATTGCCAAGGTGGGCAACCAGATCGTGACGCAGAGCGATGTGGCGCGCACGCTGCCGCTCTTTGTGCAGATGGAGGCCGTCGATCGGCGCCGGCTGCAGACCCCGGAGGGTCGCAGCTCGGTGGCCGGCGAGGTGCTCGGCACCCTCGTCGATAACCAGGTGCTTGCAGAGCAGGCCAAGCGGCTCGGCCTGTCGGTGAGCGAAGAGGAGGTGCAGCAGCACATCGCCGAGCAGCGCACGCGCATGCGGCTCGAAGAGGATGCATTTCGCGCGGCGCTCGCCGAACAGGGTATCACGATCGAAGACTTTGCCGACTACGTGCGCGCGCAGCTGCTCCGGGTGAGGCTCATCCAGTCAGAGGTTCTTCCGCGCATCGCTGTGGGCGACGGCGAGGTGGATGCGATGCTCACGCGGCTCTATCCGAACGGGCTGGTTGAGACCTGGATGACGACGAGTCACATCTTCGTTTCGCTCCCGCCCGATGCGCCGGCTCCTGACGTGGCTGCGGCGGAGGCGCGCATCGATGCGCTGGAGCAGCGGCTGAAGGCAGGCGCTTCGTTCGAGAGCCTGGCAGCCGAGACGAATGTGGATGCGACGGCACGCACGGGAGGTCGCGTTGGCCGGTTCGACATCGGTTCGCTCGATCCGAACTATGAGGCAGCGGCACAACGGCTCAAGGTATCCGAGACCTCCGGCCCCGTCCGTTCGCAGTTCGGCATCCACCTCATCCGGCTCGAGGCCATGGAGCAAAAGCCCTTCGACGACCTCGAGACGGTGCGCGACCGGGCGCGGATGGCCGTGCGTGGCGAGAAGATCGAGGCCGAGGAGAAGCTCTATGTGGCGGAGCTGCGGAAGAAGGTCTTCGTGGAGATCCGCGAGCTCGGTCGGGTTGACTAGCCAATGACCAAGCCGCTCGGCCTGACGATGGGCGACGGCGCGGGGTTGGGCCCCGAGCTGCTCCTACGCTCCTACCGTGCGCTCTCCGAGGCCGGCCCGCTCGTGGTGTTCGGGTCGGTGATGGCGCTGCAGGCCGCGCTCGCCTCGCTGCGGTCGCGGGGGGTGCTGGATCTCGTAGACGGAGTTGTGGCGGTCGCGACGCCGGACGAGGCGGTCTCAGTTCCCTCCTCGTTGATGGCTGTCATCGACTGCCTTCCGCTGCCAGCCTCTCTCTTTGAGGTGGACTATCCGTGGGGCAGGGCAGTTCCGGCCTTCGGGACACTCCAGCATGCGGCGCTCAAGCAGGCCACAGAGAGCGCGCTACGGGGGGAGATCGCTGCCGTTGTGACCCTGCCTTGGCACAAGGCGCTGCTCGGCCTCTGCGGGCTTCCTGTGACGGGCCACACGGAGTGTCTGGAGGCCTGGGCTGCCTCGGGCCCCGTGACGATGCTCCTGGCCGGTCCGTCGCTGCGTGTAGGGCTGGTTACGGCCCACATGCCGCTGCGCGCGGTTGCCGAGGCGGTGACGGAGGAGCGCGTGGTTGCGGCTGGCCGTTCGCTGCACGACGGACTGGTTCGCGACTTCGGGATCGCGTCGCCGCGCATCGCCGTCTGCGGTTTGAATCCTCACGCGGGCGAGGCGGGCGAGCTGGGAGACGAGGAGGAGCGGGTGATCGGGCCCGCGCTCGCGACGTTGCGCGCGGAGGGTATCGATGTCTCGGGCCCCTTCGCAGCAGACACGCTCTTTCCGCGCGTCGTCTCAGGTCGCCAGCCTGCCGATGCAGTACTTGCGATGTACCACGACCAGGGGCTTGCACCTCTGAAGGCGGTCAGCTTTGGGGCTGCGGCCAACATCACGCTGGGGCTGCACATTGTGCGAACCAGCGTGGACCATGGAACGGCCTACGACATTGCCGGCCGCGGTGAGGGATCAGCGGCCAGTCTCATGGTAGCAGCAGAGGTGGCGCGAGCGATGGCCTCGCGCCGAGCGCCTTAGGCGACCTTGCCGAGGATCATGAAGGCGATGACGAGCGCGTAAATGACGAGCGACTCGATGAGCGCCAGACCGAGGATCATCGGCGTGAAGAGCTTGTCCGAGGCGCTGGGGTTGCGGGCGATGCCCTCAAGCGCGGCAGCAGCGGCGCGGCCCTGACCGAGCGCACCACCGACAGCGGCGATACCGATGGCGAGGCCGGCGCCGACGAGCGCGGTGGCACCAGCGGCACCCTCAAGGCCCTCAGCATTGGCAGCCGAAGCAAGGAAGGTGGTGGCAAGGAAGGAGGCGGTGACCAGGAACGACTTGCGGCTCATAGGAGGAACTCCTCTCAAGGGTTACTTTGGGCCGAGGCCCGGCTTAGAAACAGGATTGGTGGGGCAGACGGAAGACCGCCCGCGCGCCCTCTAGTGGGCTTCTTCTGAATGTTCAATCGCCAACGAGATGTAGACCATCGAGAGCAGGCAGAAGACGAGCGTCTGAACGACGCAGACAAGCGTGCCGAGGATGACAAACGGCACTGTGAAGTAGGCAAGGCCAAGGAAGATCGCGAGCACCTTGTGGTCGCCCGTCATGTTGCCCATGAGGCGGAGCGAGAGCGAGAGGGGCCGCGCGAGGTGGGAGATGAGCTCGATGGGGAGCATGATGGGGGCCAGCCAGGGCACGCCGCCGATCTTGGGTCCGAGGAAGTGGGTGAGGTGGTGTATCCCGTTCTCCTTGAGCCCGTAGATGTGGGTCGCGAAGAAGATGACCATCGCCGGCCCGACGGTGATGTTGAGGTTGTCGGTCGCGGGCGCAAAGCCGGGGACGAGGCCGAGGAGGTTGTTGACGAGGATGTAGAGGGCGCAGGTGCCGATGATGGGCATGAAGCGGACGGCCCGCTCCCGCGTGCCGAAGACCTGCTCCGACATGTTGAGGATTGCATCGAGGATCGACTCGAGCAGGTTGGCGATGGTGAACTTGCCGTCGGGGACCACGCCGCCGTCTGCGCTTGCCCAGCGGGAGCGGGCAATCATGCCAATCCCGAGGATGATCAGCGTGGACAACAGCACCAACGTGAGGTGGGTGATGTGCTGGACCGGCTCACCGTCGATGTAGGTGTAGTAGAGGCTGTGGCCGATGCTCTTCTGGAGCCCGTCGTAGCCGGGAAGGAGGTTGAACCAGGTAAAATCGGACGCGAGGAGATTCATCCGACACGCTCATTTGCAGGGGCCGCGGGCTGCTCGGGAGAAACAGGCGCCGCAGCGGCGGATTGAAGAGAGACGAAGAGACCGGCAGCCACGACCGCGGTCAGCCCAGTGACGAGCGCCAACGCGTTTAGATGGAGAACGGCGATAAGTAAAAAGAGAATCAACGCATAGGCGCCGAATTTGAGTCCGAGGAGCAGCGCCCAGGGGCGGCTATCGCCCCCGGCCTGCGCCAAGAAGACGTTGCCCATGAGGTGGCGGAGGGCGCGGAAGTTGCCCAGTCCGAGCAGCCCGCCGGCGCCAGCAGCAACCGAGTCCATGGCCGTGCCCCAGTACCACCAGCCGGCGACGCCGAGCGCGGCGAGGAGGAGCGCGGTGCGCTCAACCTTCTGGAGGAGTTGGTCGTTCATCGGAATGGACTTGGGTGGAGAGTTTGCCGAGCAGGTAGAGGTCGCGGAAGGCCGCCGCTGCGCCGAAGAGGAGACCTGCCAGGCCGCCCCATGGAGCGAAGTCCCACCGTTGCTCGGCCCAGTGACCAATCCACCAGCCGAGGCCGATGGAGACGGAGAACTGAATGCCGATTGCCGTTGCGCGGGCCGCGAGCCGGCGAAGTTGCGCCTTCTGGCTCGCGGATTGCTCCGGCGGAGGGGTCGTCTGGGGTGATTGCGGGTCCATTCAGCGCGGGCCTTTTTGCTTTCCCGAGCGCGCTGCGCGGCTACCAGAGGAGGCATGGAGCGTCAACGCAAAGCCGTGAAGGCGGCTGCCGCGGCGGCGAGCGTCTCTTCGACCAGCTCGTCGCTGTGCTGCGAGCCGATGAAGGCCGCCTCGAAGGCGCTCGGCGCGAGGTAGAAGCCGCGGTCCAGCATCTGGTGGAAGAAGCGGCCGAAGAGCGCTGCGTCGCCCCGCTTTGCCGAGGCGTAGTCGGTGACGGGCTCGTTGGTGAAGAAGATGGAGAACATGCCGCCGACCGATTGGGCCGTAGCAGGGAAGCCTGCCGCGTGGGCCCGTTCGACCAGGCCGGAAGCAAGGCGTGCGCTGCGGCGGGATAGGTCGGCGTAGAGGCTCGGCATGCCCTTGAGCAGCTCAAGCGTGGTGATGCCGGCGGCCATGGCGAGCGGGTTCCCGCTCAGCGTGCCGGCCTGGTAGATGTCTCCAGACGGTGCGATGCGGGCCATGATGTCGGCCCGTCCGCCGTAGGCCGCAGCCGGGAGGCCGCCACCGACGATCTTGCCGAGCGTCGTGAGGTCCGGGCTGACGCCGTAATGAGCCTGGGCACCGCCGAGGGCGACGCGGAAGCCGGTCATGACCTCGTCGAAGATGAGGATGGTGCCATGCTGCGTGCAGAGGGCACGGAGCCCTTCGAGGAAGCCGGGCTGCGGGAGGATGCAACCCATGTTGCCGGCCACTGGCTCGACGATGACGGCGGCGAGCTCACCGCCAAAGCGGTCGAAGAGCGCTCGCGTTGCATCGAGGTCGTTGAAGGGCGCCGTGAGCG
>CAIQPA010000171.1 GCA_903873545.1 uncultured delta proteobacterium | reverse complement strand
CGGAGGGGTCGATGATGAGGGTGTAGTCGCCCGCCAGCGGCAGGCCGGCGAAGGTGACGTTGGAGGAGCCCATCTCCGAGATTCCCGCGATCGGCGAGGCGGCGCGGCCGGAGACCACAAAGCTCGTCGTGGAGCCGAAGGTGGTGTCGCCCTGGCCGAAGGTCTGCACGTAGGCGTCGACGCCGGGCTGGCAGGAGTAGGTCTGGCTGCTGCCTCCGTAGAGGAGGGTGGCGTAGGGTTGACCGCTGCCGAGGTTGTCGCCGACCAGCTTGAGGGCGATGCCTGCAATCTTTGCGTTGCAGGTGGCGCGGAGGTTGCCGAATTCGGTGAGCCCGAGGTTGAAGTTCACCACCATGAGCGCGCTGTTGCTGGCCACCTGGTCGACGGTCTCGGAGACGGTGTAGCGCATGGTCCGGCTGGCCGGGATGCTGCTCTGCAGGAGGGTCTGGTTGAAGCGGTCGCCAGGGGTGAGGGTGAGACCGGTGCTCGGATCGACCTGCGAGGTGGTGAGACCGAGCAGGTCGTCGCGGAGCGAGACGGTACCATCTTGGACGTTTGTGGCGCCGCCACACTGGCCCTCGAGGTCGGTGAGCCGGTCTGCGATGGCGCGGAGCTGGTAGGTGTTGCGGGCGAGCAGGATCGACATCCGCTCGTTGTAGAAGGGCCGCACAGCGGCATATTCGAGGGCCACGAGCCAGTCGTTCATCTTCCGTTTGGCCCGGTCGAGCTCGCGCTCTGCCTCGGTCAGGCCGTTGGCAGCAAAGAAGACGGCCTGGGGGCCGGCCACAAGCTGGGCGATCTGCTGCCGCTGCAGCCGGCGCATGACCAGGGTGGCCCGCTCCTGACGGGCCGACTCCGCAATCTGGTAGTAGCGCATCCTGGCCGTCACGAGGTCGCTCTGGCGGGCCAGCAAGTCCAGCTCCCGGTCGAGGAGTTCGGTGGTGCGGTCGGAGATCGCGTCCATCTGGCGCTGGTACTCGTCGAGGTCGCGCCCGTAGGCCTCTTTGGTCGCGGCGTCGGCGCGGGCCTGATCGATGAACTGCTCGCGCATGAGCTGCGTCTCGGGATCCCGAACGGACTCGAGTTCGACCGTCAGGAGTTCGATCTCAACCTCCTGTTCTGCGATCAAGTCCTCCATCCGCTGACGCGACTCCTTCTCCTCCTGCCAGGCAGCGTAGGCGGCCTGGGCGATGGTGACGATGAGGTCCTTCGCGGCAAACAGTGCGGACTTGATCCGCCCGCCGACCTTGATGGCTACAGCGGCGATCTTGCCTACAAGGCCGACAGCACACTTTGCGGCGCCAACCCGCACCGCCAGTCCAACCGTGACATCCGGACAATCGGAGGCAGCCTCTGTCGTACTGTCCACCGCCTCACCCGCGCCTCCGATTGCATCCTCGGTGACTCCGGCGATCATCGACGCCGTCGCAGCGGCCGTCTCAATGGCCCTGATGGCGAGGGTCTTTGCGGCCTCGGCCCCAAAGCCCGACCGGGCATCGTTGATTTCGGCTTCCGCCTCCCCAATGGTCTTAAGAATGGCCTTTTCGCGGGCCGAGAAACGGACGCCGAGTGCGGCAACGTCCGCCTCAAAGCGTGCGTCGATGGCGGCGTTTGCCACATTGTTGGCCTCGTTCCACGCATTGGCGGAGGTGAGGAAGGCAGCCGCTGTGTCGGTCTGCCGGATGGTTGACCGCGTGAAGTCCGCCTTGGCCTCTTCGGTCTTCGTGATCGCCCTTGCGGCGGCGCCGATTTCGACGATGGCGAGCCCGGCTTCGGACGGCTTGGCGGCGCTCTCGTAGCCCTCCACGTTGTAGGGGTTGCGGTTGCCGAGCGAGATCTTGGCCTGCCGGAAGCCGCAGACGGCGACCTCCCAGGAGGTGTCGCAGAGCGGGTTGGCCGCATCTGCGGGGCGGAGCACATTGCAGCCCACGGGCTGGCCGCAGAGCTCGACGAGTCGCTTCTGGCTCTCGTTCACCGCGTTGTCGAGGCCGGTGAAGAGGTCGGCGTTGCGGATGTCGTTGTCCAGCAGCGTCTGGAGCAGGCTGTCGACCTTGACGGAGGCCTCGTCCACCGCCTCGAGCGCGGCCTGGCGACGCTGCGCGAGCACGCCGCGGCTGGCCTGCTCGGGGTCGAGCGAGGAGGAGACAGCCAGCTCGCCGTCGCGGGCAAAGAGGAGCTCGTTGAAGGTCTGGGTGAGCGCCTCGTAGCGGAGCATGAGGGTACCGAGGCCAGCAGCTACGGGGGCCGCCTCTGCCCCCTTCCCCGCCTCCTTGTGGAGCTGGATGATGATGGCGGCCGCCCGGTAGAGCTCACCGAGGTAGCTGGCCACCTCGATGGCCTTCACGCGGCGTTCGCCGTCGAGCCGGTAGACCTCGTTCCAGCGCTGCGCGGCGAGCGAGAGCGAGTCAGCGGTGGCCATCCAGGAGCCGACCATGGCGATGAGCAGCCGGTCGCGCTGGTCGATCGCATCCGACGAGTCGGGCACCCGGCTCAGGAAGGCGAAGGTGCTCGGCTTGAGGTAGGTGCGGAGCGCCTCCACGTTGGGGCCCAGGACCCGGATGATGTAGTCGTCCATGAGCTGGGCGTTGAGCTGCGCTGCGGCTGCGCTGGTGATGGCCGTCGAGCCGTAGTTGGCGTTCTCGAGCCAGTCGCGGCGCGACTCGGTGTCGACGAAAAAGGCGCCGAGCTGGGGGCCGCCCGTGACCTCGAGGAGGAGGTTGCCAAAGCCATCCCAGAGCCGCTCCTTGTCGAGCGAGTAGCCACCGGGCGCGAGGCCGAAGGCGACGGCCTGCAGCTCGATGCCGCACATCTGGGCGCGGGTGGGGACGCAGGCTGCAACAGTCCCGGCCGCGCAGCCGGCGAGGAACTCCTTGAAGGTCTTGCCGTCGTCGGTGAGGCCGCCCGCAAGCAGGGTGGCGACCACCTCGGTGAGGGTCTTGGTGGCAACCGCGCCGCCGCCTACGGCATCTGCGCAGGAGAGTGCGCCCGCGAAGGTGGTGCGGGCCGCGCAGCCGTCGGTGGCGTCGGCCATTGTGGCGCAGGTGGTGGAGAGGGCGAAGTTCTGGAGCTGCGGGTTGGCCGTGGAGGGGAAGGCGATGTAGCTGGTATCGTTGGTCGCGGCCTGCGTGCCCGACTTGGAGATGCGGAAGGTTCCGCCGAGCTGGACCGTGGGGATGACCCGGGTGCCATCGGCCTGCGTGCCGTCGTAGAGGCCTTCCCAGCGGTCGCTAAGCGAGCCGCTGACGGAGCGGTCTGCCTCCACCTTGAGCTCGTAGCGGAGCTCGCGCCGCACCTGGGTGGTGGCGAGAGTGCCGAAGGACTGGTCGGAGGGGATGTCGTAGGCGTAGGAGAAGGTGGCGACCCAGGCGCCGATGGCGCTGTCGTAGAGGAGCGGCGCGCGGAGCTCCTGGCTCACATTGGTGGCCGGCAGCTGCGAGGGACCCACGGGGGCAAACATCTCGGCGGCGGCAGCAGAGACGACGAGGAAGGCGTTGGAGACACCGGTGCCGAGCGCGCCCATGTCGCCATCGACGCCAAACTTCATGGGGACCTCGGTGCCGAGCCCGTCGATCTTGAGCGTGCCCTCGTAGATACCGGCGACGGTGAGCACCGACTTGAGGATGAGGGGGATGGTGCCGATGGGGGTGACGATGGTGACGTCGACGAGGTCGCCGACGAACTCCGGGTTGGCCGCACCCGTGGGGATGACGACGGTGTGGGTGGTACCGCCGTTGCTGGTCTGCACGCGGCGGGCGAGGCTGTCGTCTGCCGCCGACTCGACGCGGTAGGAGAGGCCCCCCTGGGGGGTGGCCGATTCGGAGGTCTCGAAGGTGACGGTGACGAACTGGTCACCGGCCGGCACCTCGATCTCGACGGCGGGCCTGTTGGTCAGCGTGAGGCCGGCAATGCGGCTGTTCGGGGGGCCGAGCGGAAGGTCGCCGCTGGCAGCCTTGTTGGTGGAGTCGGTGCAGCGTCCGCGGCTGTCGCAGGCACCCGAATCGCACTCGGCGCCGGTCTCGCACTGCACCGAGCAACTGCTGAGGAAGCAGAAGGCGCCGGGGTCGCAGTCGGCGTCGATGCCGCAGGCGCTGGCACCCTGCAGCTCGAGCGGGCGGGGTGCGAGGTCGGGCGCGGCGGCAGTTACGGGCGCGGGGGCCGCGGCCTCTTCGGCGCAGGCGCCAAGGAGGAGAGCAAACGGGAGGAGGCGTGCAGCAAAGCGCGAGACCATGGGTACCATCCGAAAAGCATGGTCCCGTCGCTTTCGCGAAAGCCAAATTGTACAACGAGATTCAATTCTCGCTGTTGCGTGTACCAATGATCAGGCGATCATTCAACTTCAATCCATGAGAATCACGAGCATATGTGGGGGTTTTATTTTGATAGATAAAACAATATCTGCCGATCACCAAAACACGATATTGATTACCTGTTGCTACATTTTCACATGCTGTAATTTGTTTCATGAGGCAGACGGACGGGCCACGGGCCACCCCAAAACGGCGCGCGCCTCCACATCCACGACCCCATTCCCAGGGTTGCACCCTGGGCTGCTATGCGGTGACCCTCACGACCCGATTCCCAGGGTTGCACCCTGGGCTGGTATGCGGTGACCCTTTGGGTCACACGGAATGCGGCGCCCATGTCTGCT
>CAIQPA010000170.1 GCA_903873545.1 uncultured delta proteobacterium | reverse complement strand
CCATAGCCTTCATCGTCGCCCTCGCCGAGGTCGCCCGCGCACTCGACCACCACCCCGACCTCTACAATGTCTACGACAGGGTCACGCTCCGGCTCTCGACGCATGACGTCGGCGGTCTGACCGACCGCGACTTTGCCTTCGCTGCGGGCGCAGAGGAGGTGCTGCTTCGGACGCTCTCAGCGTAGCCTATTGCGCGAGCCGCCAGAGCAGGACGGCCACCGCGACAATCAGCAGGATGATGGTCACGAGAGCAACCCAGACCATGATGCTCCGCGTTCCTTGACTGCCGGCATCCTCCACAGGCTGAAGTGCAGCCGGCGTGAGGGAGAGGCGGCGGGCCGCGGTGTCGGGGTTCTCGTCGAAGGCCGTGGGCTGCTCAGGCGCAGCCTCTGGGATGCGGGCATTCTCGCCCGTGATGGAGCGCACATCCATCTGGATGGTGCGGGCGGTCTTGTAGGAGCCCATCGGCCCGGTTGAACCGGTCTTTACGGGAGCGGGGGTCGGGGTGTGACCGACCGGCGGCTTGACGAGCTCGAAGCGGTCGGGCGCGGGGCTTTGCGCTCCGATCAAGACGATCTCGGCTGTGATGTTGTCGTGGCCGCCCTCTTCGTTGGCGCGGGCGATGAGCTTCCGCACCGCCTCGGCCGGCGCCATGGAGGAGGCAATCCGAGCGATCTCCATCTCGGTCACGAGGCCGTGCAGGCCGTCGCTGCAGAGGACGAAGATGTCGCCGTCCTGGACCGACATCGGGGCGTCGGTGAACTCGACCTCGACTTCGGGCCGCCCGCCGAGCGAACGGCTGATGATGTTGGAGTTGGGGTGGTGCTCGGCCTGCTCCTCGGTGAGGAGTCCCTCATCGACGAGCCGCTGCACCATGGTGTGATCTTTGGTCACGCGCCGGAAGAGGTTGCCGCGGAGATGATACACGCGGCTGTCGCCGACATGGGCGACGTAGGCCTCGCTGCGCTCTTCATCGATGCCGACAAAGACGATGGTGGTGCCCATGCCGCGGAGTTCACGCTCTCTTGAGGCCTTCTCATGGATGGCATCGTTGGCCTCGCGGATGGCCTGCTCGATGCGCTGTCGGGGCGGCAGCTGCGACTCGGCGAGCCGCTGCTCGATCACCGAGACCGCGAGGCGCGAGGCGGTGGAGCCACCTGCGTGGCCACCCATGCCGTCGCAGACGAAGAAGGAGCCAAAGCCCGCGCCACGGTGCGAACCGAAGGCGTCCTGGTTCTCGCTCCGCTCACGCCCCACATCGGAGTGCGCCTCGAAGGTGACCTGAAGGTTGGAGGGCTCGCTCATCGCACCTTGCTGAGTAACGCTGCGCTGCAGTCGACCCGACCACACAGGCCGACGAAGCCCTTCGATGGGTAGACGATTCGGCGGTCGTGTAAAGGTATCACAGCGATACCCCACTTTCAACTTTGCTCGACGCGGGGTAACCAGAGCAAGGAGCCCGCGGTGGGCAGCACGTCCCGCCGCGCGCGGTGGCACCTTCAGGATCGACGCAAGCGTGGCTGACGCCCAAAAATACATCGACCAGCTGGACGCAGGAGAGATCCTCAAGGGGACCTACCGCATCGGGAAGATGCTCGGAGAGGGCGGCGCCGGCATGGTCTATCAGGCGGAGCACACCAGCCTCGGCCACCTGGTTGCCATCAAGACCCTCGTCTCGAAGCTCGCGCGCAATCCCGACACGCGAGGCCGCTTCCTCGAGGAGGGGATCATCCAGGCCAACCTGGTTCACCCCAACATTGTCCGGGTGACCGACACCATCAACGAGGGCGGCGTCACGGCGATCGTGATGGAGTATGTGGACGGTCCGAGCCTCGACCAATACCTGCGCCGGCTCGATCGGCTGCTTTCGGAGGCGGAGGCCTGCCAGATCATCTGCGCTGTGCTCGATGCGATGGCGCTCGCGCACGCCGAGGGTGTGGTTCACCGTGACCTCAAGCCGGCCAACATCATGATGGCGCGGGTTGGTGGCGGCACGCAGCCTCGGGTGACCGATTTCGGCATCGCGAAACTGCTCAGCAGCCAGGGGCGGACGGCGACGGGCACCACGATGGGGACGCTCTATTACATCTCGCCCGAGCAGCTCGCGAGCGCCAAGACGGTGGATGGTCGGGCCGACATCTACTCGCTGGGCTGCACGCTCTTCGAGATGCTGACGCTGCAGCCGCCCTTCCCGCTCGACACCGATTTTGCGCTCATGATGGCCCACCTCCACGAGCCGCCCCCCGACCCGCGCACGGTCCGGCCGGAGCTGTCGGAGGAGGTGGCGAAGGTTGTCATGAAGGCGATGGCGAAAGACCCCGATCAGCGGTTCCAGAGCTGCACCGAGATGCGGGAGCTTCTGCTCCTGACGCTCGACAGCGGGCGGACGCCCGGGCTCCGGCGCGGCATTGCATCGGCCCCGCAGGTAGGGCCGGCGTCGGCCCCCAAGTGGAGGTCTCAGGAGATGACCCAGGGGGGTAACGAGGCCGCCAACACGCAGTCACCCGAGGTGGCCGTCTCGCCCGGCGGCGAGACCGTGGAGATGCGTCTGCGGAACGATGCCACGGTAGGGCCGCGCGTGAGCCGGCGTCTGGCACCGGCCGCGCCGCCGATGGGTCGCGTGACGACGGTCCCGGTTGCCGAACCGGCCTCGCCGAAGGTGCAGCGGGCGGTCTGGGCGGTCATCGCTGCGGGGGCGCTCGCGCTGCTCGGCGTCGTCTGGGCGGGTCGCCGGGCCGAGGAGCCCAAGCCCGCGCCCATCGCGCCCGCGGTGCAGACAGTCGCTGCCGGCGCCACAGCGCCCACGGCCGCCACGCCGCCCGTGGAGGAGGAGGTAGACCTCAAGCGCTGCCGCGCCGCGGTGGAGCGTTGGAAGGGCGAGATGGCCCTCCCGCAGGCCGCCGAGCTCGACAGTGTCATGCTCTCTCTCAACGCCCTGTCCGAGCGCTGCCCTCCCCTGCTGCGGAAGCAGGCGGCGGGGGTCCGGTTCGATAGCCAGCTGGCCGAACTTGGTGCCGACCTGCTCAAGGCGATGCAGTTTTACGGACGGGGGCGGGTCGCGCTTCGTGATGGCTCAGACCCCTGCACCGATGCGACGATGACGGCGACGCAGGTGGCGCGATCGCTCGACCGGCTGCGGGAGGCCTTCGGCAGTGCGCTGCTCCTCGAGTACGAGCGTGCGATTCTGGAGCCGCGCCAGGAGGAGCTGACCGCCTTTGCCGCGCGTCTCCGCGAGGAGTTTCCCGCCTGCTCGCTGCCTGCGCCGACCGCTGACGCTCCAGCCAATCCGCCGCCAGTGCCGGGTTCCGGACAGCCCTAGCGGCTACTCGACCTCGACGTCTCGGGCCCGGAGGATGGCGATGACGAGGATGAGGAGGAAGAGGTTGCCGCCCAGCAGCACGCCAGCGCTGGTTGCGAGGCTCGTCCGCCGGCTCGGGCCCGGCGCCTCATACTGGCCCAGCGCCTGCCCCACGACCGCGATCTCCGTATTGGCCTCGGAGCGGAGTGGGTCGGCTGCGCTTGCGCCGAAGGAGCGGTCGATGGGGGTCACATCGTGGCCGTTCTGGATGGCGACACAGAAGGCCTGGCAGACGGCGCTCGATACGGCCGGCTCGACGGCGGGGATGAGCCCTTCGCCGACGGCCGCGATGCCGGCCATGGAGGCGGCGGCTTCGCGCTTGGTCGGGTCGCCCGGGTAGTAGATGAACTTGCTCGTGGCTGGGTTGACGCCCCAGACGCAGTCGGGGATGCCGCACTCCTGCTGCATCGCGGAGAGGTCGTCGTCGCCATACTCGGCGTGCAGCATCGCCTCGAAGCCCCAGCGGGCCGCCATGGTGGAGGCGAGCGTCCGCATGGCCGGTGAGAGGTCTTGGATG
>CAIQPA010000169.1 GCA_903873545.1 uncultured delta proteobacterium | reverse complement strand
CCGGCGGTGGCCCCTCCCGCGCCTGCAATGGGGCGCCCTGCGGCGCCTCCGCCGGCACCGTCCGTGACACCCCCGACCCGACCCGCTGCACCACAGCCGCAGCGTGCAAGCCAGCCCGTGCCAGCGCCGGCGCCCGCTCGCCCCGCCCGGCCCGTCCAACCGGTCGCCAAGCCGACGCAGGGGGTCACGCTTCCGCGCGGAGGCGTGCAGCAGACATCGCCGCTGCAGGGCAGCCCGGCAGCCGCGCCCGTGAAGGGGGCGCCCGCGCTGGCGCCCGCCGCACCGGCCGGAACAGGGCTTCGCAAGAATGGCCGCCCGCGCATCACCCTGCCCGGCCAGCCGACCGTCCTCGAAGGCTCCGACGACACCTCGCTGCCGTCGCCCTTCCACGCCGGTCTCACGCTGCCGATGCTTGCGGGAGGTGCCGCGGAGGCTTCGCTCGAGAGCGAAGGCACTTCAACCGGGCTTCGCGCACAGAACGACAACAGCTGGGCTCAGCCCGAGGCCGCTCCCGCGACGGCGGCTCCCCCAGGCTTCACGGTGGTGCATGTCCCGGCCCGCTACGAGAACCGGTGCGACACCTGGGGCGCTGCAGGCGTGACCATTCGGGTGAGCGTCGGGAATGTGGAGGCCTCCGCGACGACCGAGAAGGATGGCCGTTTCTACATCTCCGATGGCAACCAGCTGGCGCGGCTGCAGGCTGCTGGTGAGGCCGGTATCGTCACCGCTTCGCTGCGCGGCCGCTCGGCCCAGGCTGCGCTCCGGCTCGGCGGTCTCAACGAGGTCGCTGCCTTCCAGATCCTCGACGCAATGACCCGCCCGAGCACCGAGGAGGTCATCGCCTTTGTGCAGGAATGGAAGGGGACCGACGCGGCGGCCTTGGCGGTTGACCGCTTCGGCGGGCAGGCCTGCGGCGAGTTCCGCACAGACTGGGATGAGATGATGGCGACCGCCGAGATGCAGCGCATCCTGGCGGTACAGGGCCGGTATCAGGGCGCGTGGAGCGAGGTCTTTTCGGAGCGCTGTTCCGCGGAGATCTCCATGTTGCCAACACTCGAAGACATGGCGAGTGAGCTCGGGCTCCTCGGCACTCCCTAGCAGGCACTCGGAATGGACCAGACACGGCATCTCATCGTAGGAGGCGGCGCAAGCGGCCTTGCTTATGCGAACTTTCTGGAGGGCGACGACTACCTCGTCCTGGAGGCCGACAGCGAGCTCGGCGGCTACTGCAAGACGGTGGTTCAGGACGGATTCGTCTGGGACTATTCGGGCCACTTCTTCCACTTCAAGAACCCGGACATCGAGCGCTACCTGCTCGACCGGATGCCGGCCGACGAGGTCTGCTCCATCCAGAAGCTGAGCAAGATCGTCTTCGGCGGGACGCGGATCGACTTCCCCTTCCAGAAGAACATCCACCAGCTCCCGCAGCAGGACTTCATCGACTGCCTCTACGACCTCTTCTTCAAGGAGGAGGCCTACGGTACGGGCAAGCCGGCCCACTTCGAAGAGATGCTCTACCGCAAGTTCGGCAAGGGCATCGCGGAGCGCTTCCTCATCCCCTACAACGAGAAGCTCTACGCCTGCTCGCTGAAGAAGCTCGACGTCGATGCGATGGGCCGCTTCTTTCCCTTCGCGGAGACGGCCGACATCGTCCGCAACTTCAAGAGGCCGGACAACGGCTCCTACAACGACCGGTTCACCTACCCGCGCGGTGGAGCAATCCAGTACATCCGGGCGCTCGCGAAGGACTTGGACCCCACCCGCATCTGCCTCGGCGAACGGCTGCTTTCGGTGGACCTTGCGACCAAGGTGGCGACCACCAACCGGCGCCAGATTGCCTTCGAGCACCTCATCTCGTCGGCTCCCTTCGACAAGCTCCTCGCCATGGTCGGTTGGCAGACCTCCACCCCGCTCAGCAGCAACAAGGTCCTGGTCTTCAACCTCGGCTTCGACCGCAAAGGCTGGGACGATGTGCACTGGGTCTACTTCCCGGAGCGGCAGTTCTCCTTCTACCGCGTGGGCTTCTACGACAACATCTTCGCTACCGACAGGATGAGCCTCTACGTGGAGCTCGGCTACCCGTCGGAGGCCGTCATCGATGTCGATGCGGCGCGGGCGCAGGTGCTGGAAGACCTGGCGAAGGCCGGCATCGTGCAGGAGCACCAGCTGGTCTCGCACCACACCATCACCCTCGATCCTGCCTACGTACACATCACGCAGCAGAGCCAGGCGCTGGTTGCCAAGAGCCGCGGCGCGCTGGCGGCCCGCGGCGTGCACTCGGTTGGGCGGTACGGCGGCTGGACCTACTGCTCCATCGAGGACAACATCCTCGAGGCGCGCGCGCTGGCACAGACGCTGGCGGTTGCACACGGCCGGCGGCCCATCGACGGCTGACACAGCGCGCAACGGCATTGCGGGGCGTGCGGAGCGCCGCGGGGTTGCGGAGCGTAGGGGGCGGCGATAAGGCTGCGCACCCCACGATCAGGGCTCCCTTGGGGGCTTCACCGACGATGTGTGCGCCATGACCATCTCCTCGATCATCGACTTTACCGACGCCTCGATTCCTACCCCAATCAAGGCTCCGGTTGCCCCTGAGACGCTGAAGCACCGAGAACTCCTCTCGGGCGAGTGGTGGCGCAAGGTCCCGGGCTACGCGGAGGTCGACGAGGCCACCTTCCTCGATCACAAGTGGCAGGCGAAGAACTCGGTCACCAGTGCCAAGAAGCTGCGCGAAGTGGTGGGCGATCTCGCCACCGAGGCCTTCTACGCAGATGTGGAGGAGGGGCTTCGGCTCGCGCCGATGAGCGTTCGCGTCTCGCCCTACCTCATGAGCATCATCGACTGGGCAGAGCCCTACAGCTGTCCTGTGCGGCGCCAGTTCATCGCGGTCGCGACGAGCCTCCGCGGCGACCACCCGAAGCTCGGGCTCGACTCGCTTCGTGAGCAGGATGACGCGCCCACGCCGGGCCTGACCCACCGCTACGGCGACAAGGCCCTCTTCCTGCCGCTCGACACCTGCCCAGTCTATTGCCGCTTCTGCACCCGCTCCTACGCCATCGGTCTCGATACCGACCAGGTCGAGAAGGTTGCGCTACGCCCCAACCGTGAGCGCTGGAAGGCGGCCTTCGCCTACATTGCCTCGCGCCCCGAGCTCGAAGACATCGTCATCTCGGGTGGCGACGCCTACAACCTCCGCGCGGAGTGGATCCGCGAGATCGGCATGACGCTCCTCTCGCTCCCGAACGTGCGCCGCATGCGGTTCGCCACCAAGGGGCCGGCGGTCATGCCGCAGAAGCTCATCACCGACCACGAGTGGGTCGATGCGCTCACCGAGGTGGTGGAAGAGGGTCGGCGGCTCGGCAAAGATGTGATGCTGCACACCCACTTCAATTCGGCGCATGAGATCACCGAGCACTCGCGGCTGGGCATCCAGCGGCTGGTCGAGCGTGGCATCCACGTGCGGAACCAGACGGTCCTTCAGGCGGGCGTCAACGATTCGGCCGAGGCGATGACGCTGCGCGTGAAGCGGCTCTCCTACATCAATGGCCACGCCTACTACGTCTACATGCACGACCTGGTGCCGATGGTCGAAGACCTCCGCACCTCGCTGGCGCAGGGCATGTGGCTTGAGAAGCAGGTGCGCGGTTCGGCGGCCGGCTTCAACACGCCGACCTT
>CAIQPA010000168.1 GCA_903873545.1 uncultured delta proteobacterium | reverse complement strand
CCGTCAGTGCAGGTTCCGGCAACATCAGCAACCACCGCCACGGTCGCGTTGCAACGCGGAGCAGGCGGTGCGTTGCAGGTCACCCCTTCGCAGGGATCCACCGGCGGTGCACTGCAGGCCCCCGCCTCGCACCCGAAGGCACAATCCGTACGGATGGGGACCCACTGGCAGGTTCCCTCGACGCACTGTCCGCCTCCCAGCGCCGAAACCTGCACCGAACCATCGCAGACCGGGTCCGGAATCCGCGTGCAGTCCTCCGCGCAGGTCACGGTGCTCTCTCCTTCGTCGCCGCAGGCCGTGAGCAGAAACAGAGCAGAACAGAGTAGAGCGAGGCGCTTGAGCATGGGGGCATCCGATGACGGTTGGACTGCGTGATTCGGACCACTGGCTCTTTGAATTGCCCACGGTCCTGTTCGCCGCGCGAGTGTTAGTCCTGCGCTTCGCGCCGTTCAAGGCAGGTGACTCCGAAAGACGAGCGTGTGACAGGCTCCCTTCGACAGCCACGGCGAAGATTCGACGGGCCAGACAAACCGCACTACCCTGCGCCCATGCTCTTCAGTGCCCAGCCTCTGCACCTCCAAGTCGGTGAGTTCGAAGGTCCCCTCGATCTTCTGCTGCACCTCATCAAGACGCATGCGGTCGACATCTTCGACATCCCCATCTCCTTCATCACCGAGAAGTATCTCGCCTACATCGACGCGATGCGGGAGCTCGATCTGGGTGTCGCAGGCGAATACCTCGTGATGGCGGCCACGCTCATCCAGATCAAAAGCCAGATGCTCCTTCCCAAGCCGGAGACCGCAGAGGCCGACGACGGCGACGGAGCCCTGGCCGACCCGCGCGAGATGCTCGTCCGACGCCTCCTCGAGTACCAGCGCTACAAAGATGCTGCGCGGCTGCTGACCGAGCGGGAGCTCATCGACCGCGATGTTTTCCGACGCCCCTCCCGCGCCGACGAGCTCGTCAAGGAGATTGGGCCGCCCGAACTCGTCCCCATTGAGCTCTTTCAGTTGCTCACCGCGCTGGGCGAACTCCTCAAGGGAAAGCCAGCAGAGGTCATCCGCGAGATTTCGCCGGACCGCCTCACCGTGCGGCAGCAGATGACCACCATCGCCGAGCATCTCCGTAAACAGCCGCGCGCGGCGCTGCTCGAGCTGGTCTATCTCAACTGCGAAGAGCCGACCCGGCTCGACGTCGTCATCACCTTCCTCGCCATCCTCGAGCTCACCAAGCTCAAGATGATCCGCATCACCCAGACCAGCCTCACAGCCCGCGATCTCTACATCGAAAGGGCCGTGGCTGACTGGGATCCCGACAGCGCCTGGCTTGACGGCGCCGACGAGCCCCTCTAACGGCCGCCCCACAACCTGAACTGCGATTGTCGTGATGACAAACCAACCCGAAACAGACCTCGGCTCCGTGCTCGAGGCTATCCTCTTCGCCGCCGAGCGACCCCTCTCCCTCATCGAACTCTCCGAAGTCATTCGGACCGTCGAAGAGGTGATCATTGAGCCAGAGAGCATCCAGGCACTGCTCGAAGGCGTCCGCGCCCGGCTCGAGGCAGAGGGCCGTGGCTTCGACCTCGTCCCTGTCGCAGGCGGCTGGGAGTTCCGGACCCGCGCTGCCTATGCCGACTATGTGCATGTGCTCTTCAAGCGGAAGCCGCAGCGGCTGCACCGCGCTGGCCTCGAAGTGCTGGCCATCATCGCCTACCGCCAGCCTGTTACCCGCCCCGAGATCGACGACATCCGCGGCGTCGACAGCTCCAACACCCTGCGCCAGCTCCTCGAGCGCAACCTCATCCGCATCCTCGGGAAGTCGGACGAGGTCGGACGCCCGCTTATCTATGGCACCACCTCCGAGTTTCTCGCCTTCTTCGGCATGCAGAACCTCGCCGAGCTGCCGACCCTGCGAGAGTTCACTGAGCTGACCGAAGAGCACATGGTCAAGCTCCAGGCGCTCGACCAGACGCTGAACGCCAACCTCCAGACCGTGCTGCCGCTCGACCCGAACGGCCTCGCTGGTATCTCGCTTGGCGCCGTCCCGGCCGGCGAGCGCGCACCCTACCAACCAGACCTTGACCCTACTGCCGATAACCCCACCGAGGGCGGCGACCACCTTGACGAGGAACCCCGTGGCTGAACGACTCCAAAAATATCTCGCGACCGCAGGTGTCGCCAGCCGACGGGCCTGTGAGACCCTCATCGAATCCGGCCGAATCAAGGTCAACGGCATCGTCGTCAAGACGCTCGGCACCTCGGTGGAACCGGGCGAAGATGTGATCGACTTCGACGGTCGCCGCATCGAGCCCGAGCGCCTCCAAGTCTACCTGATGGTTAACAAGCCCATCGGCTACATCTCGGCCGCCTCCGACCCCGAGGGACGCCCGGTCGTCACCTCGCTCGTCCCGCCCGAGTATGGCCGCGTCTACCCCGTCGGCCGCCTCGACTGGGACACCGAGGGCGCCGTCATCCTCACCAACGATGGTGAACTGACCCAGCTGCTCACCCACCCGCGCCACGAAGTCGCAAAGATTTATCAGGCCAAGCTGCGCGGCATCGTCGATAACATGGACCCCCGCATCGAGCGGCTCCGCCAAGGCGTCATGCTCGATGACGGCTACGTCACCCTCCCCGCAGACGTCATCCGCGACAGCGACACCGGCAACCACACCTGGTTCGTCGTCGGCATCCGCGAAGGCAAGAACCGCCAGATTCGCCGCATGTTCGAGGCCGTCCATCTCGACCTCATCAAGCTCCGCCGCGTGGCCTACTCCACCGTACAGCTCGGCGCTGTGCCGCTGGGCGACCACCGGCGGCTGCTCGACAGCGAAGTCGAGGCGCTTTACCGCGCCGCGGGCTCGGAGCGCGACCTGCTCAAGGCCTCGCGCGGACGCGTCCCCACACGGCAGCGCGACAGCCGCGTGAACGCGATCAAGGAGGCTGGCAAGGCCATCAAAGAGGAGCAGATCATTGCGGCCAAGGCGGAGGCCCGCATGGGCGACCGCAGGACAGCGCGGACCGGCTCCATCGTCGGCAGCGGAGAGGGACGCGGCACGCGTACGGCTCGCCCCGAGCGAAGCGACCGCCCTGCGCGTCCCGGAGACCGTGCTGCACGCCCCGAACCGCTGATCGTTGGCAGCGAGGGGCGTACTGCTCGCCCCGCTCGACCGGAGGTCTTCGAACGGCCCGAGCGTTCAGCGCGTCCTGAGCGGAGTGACCGCCCTGCACGTCCGGGAGACCGCGCTGCACGTCCGGGAGACCGCCCTGCACGTCCAGAGCGCAGCGACCGCCCTGCACGTCCCGGAGACCGTCCTGCACGTCCGGAGCGCGCCGACCGTCCGGCTCGTCCGGGAGACCGCCCTGCTCGTCCCGAGCGCGCCGACCGTCCGGCTCGTCCGGGAGACCGCCCTGCTCGTCCCGAGCGCGCCGACCGTCCGGCTCGTCCGGGAGACCGCGCTGCACGTCCGGAGCGGAGTGACCGGCCTGCGGCGCCACGCGCAGCTCGTCCTGAGGGTAGCGACCGCCCTGCTCGTCCCGAGCGCGGCGATCGGCCTGCACGTCCCGAGCGTAGCGACCGGCCTGCGCGTCCCGCAACGCCCCGTGCTGCCCGCCCCACCGCCCCCGCGCGGAAGCGAACCCGCTAGAGCAGCTGAATCCCGAAGGGGCGCACCACCCGGGCGAAGGCCCAGAAGAGTGCTATCGTCAGCACCACGCTAAGCCCCAGCGCGCCCCAGAAGCCGAAACGCTCCTGGAGCGCGGGGAAGGCGAGGAACATCGGCAGCGTCGGCACGACATACCAGAAGGTGTAGCGGGCGTGCGCCGCGACCTTCTCGCTTGGCGTGCCATCGGCCCACATCCAGACCATCGCCAGGATGGTCATGGTGGGAAGCGCCGCGAGCAGGCCACCCAGCCGCTCGTAGCGCTTCGCTACCTCGGACAGGGCCACCACCAGCGCCGCTGTCACCGCCCATTTCGTTACCAGCCAGGCCATCGCGATACCTCCCGAACGGTCGTTCCAAAACGAAAAGCGCCACACCGAAGTGTGGCGCTATCTTAAGTTGCGGGGGCCGGATTTGAACCGACGACCTTCGGGTTATGAGCCCGACGAGCTACCAGGCTGCTCTACCCCGCGACAGGGCCCCACCCGTAGGAGTGAGGAAGCGGGGTACTATCGGTGCCCCGTAGCACTGTCAATGGAGCGAGCCGAGATTGTTTGCCCCAGGTGCCGATTCCTCGCGCACGGAGGAGAGGCTGCTCACCTCCGCGTAGAGTGACGCGAGCGCGCCCCAGACGCGAGGCTGCGCAAACTTCTCCAACACCATCGACCGAGCAGCAGACCCGTGGCTGCGGCGCAAGGTTGGCGCATCGGCGTAGCGCTGCATCGCAGCTGCCAACGACGCTCCATCGCGCGCCGCGACAAGCAGACCCGTCTCGCCATCCACCACCACATCCACACATCCCGTCACCCGCGTTGCAACGACCGGCAAAGCCATCGCGGCTGCCTCGAGCAGCACATTGGGAAGCCCCTCGCGGTAGGTCGGCAGCACGAGCAGGTCGAAGCCAGCATAGGCTCGCTCAATCAGGGGCGTGGCCTGCACGCGGATCAGGTTCGGCGAGGCCGCAATCTGCTCCAGCAATCCCCTGCCAACAGGGTCCCGCTCGTCAACATCGCCCACCAGTGCAATGCGAAGCGATGGCGCTGTCTCTGCGAGCAACGCCGCAGCCTGCACCAGCTCGCGAATGCCCTTCTCGTTGGCAAGCCGCCCCACGAAACCTGCCACCACCGTCTGCTCGTCCACGCCCCACGCAGCCCGCACCTCGTCGCGCGCCGACGCGTGCGCCGACGGGTCAAACCGCCCGCTCGCATCCACCCCGTTCCCGCTCCCGCCTGCCAGAACCACGGCCTTGTCTTCGCTGACCACACCCATCGAGATGGCCGAATCCCGCAGCGAGTGGCTCACACACACGACCCTGTCTGCAAAGTGGCAGGTGACCCACTCTGCCCCCCAGAGAAGCGGCCGCATCACCCCGGTAGCCGTCTCGAGCACCGAGCCTCGCATGTGGTAGACGACAGGAAGGCCACACAATGCTCCTGCGAGCACACCGACCAGCCCGCCTTTGGGAGTGTGCGCATGCACCAGCGTCGGCTTGAAAGAGCGAATCACAGACACCAGCTGGGCAATCGCACGGAGGTCTGCGATCGGACTCACGCGGCGGGCAATCTCGACCTCAAAAGTCCGAGCGAAGGCCACATTAGCCCACGCTGGAGGCTCGCCGCTGCAGGCGACCGCCAACTCCCAGCCAGCCTCGGCCATGAAGGCCGGTTGCCCCCTCAAAAACCCGATGCTGTCTGCCACGGTAAAGACATGGAGCACCCGCTTGCGTGGCTCGCTCTTCGTCACGACCGCCAACCTGCCCGATAGGCCTCAGGTCGCTCGTATCCGATGGCCTCGAGGATCTCGATTGCCGCCTCATACCGGCCCAGCGCCGGCATGATGTAGGCGCCGCGCACCCGGTCCCGCGCTGCGAGCAAGGCCTCTTGCGCGATGCGCACACCCTCAGCCCGCGCGAGCGGCCCCTTGTCGACCCGCTGCATCCGCTGCCGGATGGTTGAAGGGATCTGCATGCCCGGGATCTCGTTATGGATGAACTCGGCGTTCCGATGGCTCGCAAGCGGCATCAGCCCCAGCAGCACCGGCACGCCGAACCCAGCAGTGTCGGTCAGGAATCGGTCCAGCACACTGGGGTCGTAGACGGGCTGGGTCATGATGAAGGAGGCGCCGGCTGCAACCTTCTGCTCCAGCCGCCGAAGCTCGCGATCATAGTCGAGCGAGGCAGGCTCCGCGCCACAGGCCATCGCAAAGCGGGTCTGCCCCTCCATTGCCCGTCCCGCGGGATCGACGCCCGCATTGAGGCCCGCCACCAAGCCGAGACAGCCGATGGAGTCGAGGTCATACACCGCCGTAGCATGCGGGTAGTCACCCATCTTCGGCGGGTCGCCGGTTACGACCACCAGGTTGTGCAGGCCCAGCGCGTGGTAGGCGAGCAGGTCGGACTGCAGGCCGAGCAGGTTGCGATCGCGCATGCAGAAATGCACCAGCGACTCCATGCCAAGCTCGCGCCGCACCTCCAGTGCCAAAGCCCAGTTGGCCATGCGGACCGAGGCCCGCGGACCATCAGCGATGTTGATCACATCCACGCCGGCCGCCTGCAGCATCCGCGCCGCCTCTACAGACCGTACCGCATCAAGCCCAGTCGGTGGGTTCACCTCCACCGAGACCGCAAAGCCCTCGGCTGATGCAAGCTTCGCCGCGAACGCTGAACGCTCCGCAAATGGCACGGGCGCGCGACGCTCGGCCACCGACGGCCGCGCAGCCACCACCTCGACCCGCTCCGCCGCGCCACCCTGCATCTTTGCTGCGGCGCGCATGCTCCGGATGTGCTCCGGTGTGGTTCCGCAACAGCCACCAACAACCGCAACGCCCAGCTTCAAAAACCGGCGCGCATAGACGCCGAAGTACTCCGGCGTCGCCATGTAGATCATGCGGCCGTCGACCTTCTTCGGATAGCCTGCGTTCGGCAGTACCGAGATGGGTACGCCGCGTCCGACCATGCGCTCTGCCAGGGCGAACAACTCGCTGGGGCCGTCGGCACAATTGACGCCCACTACATCGGCGCCCGCGGCCCGCAGCGCCTCCGTCGCCTCTTCGGGCGACGCACCATCTTCGGTCGCCGCGTGACGGAGAAAGGAGAGCTGCGCGAAGATGACGGCCGCGGTACGCGGCCGCACCGCCCGCAGAACCGCCTCACACTCGGCCAGCGTCGGGAAGGTCTCGAGCACCAGGCCATCCACGCCGGCCGCAAGCAGCGCGTCCGCCTGCGCCACCACATCGTCCACCGCTGCAGCCCGTCCCGCTGCGTCGAGCCGGTCCCACCGCTCGCCACTCGGACCGACAGCGCCGACCACGTAGGCTCGCTCACCCGCTGCACGCAGCGCGATCGCCACGGCAGCAGCATGGATGGCGTCGTGGCGCTCCTCCAGCCCGACCTTGCGGAGCCGCCGCCGGTTGCTTGCAAAGGTGTTCGTCTCAATGACCTCTGCACCTGCATCGAGATAATCGCGATGGACCGACTCAACGAGGTCTGGATTGGTCAGGTTGATGCCGTCGAAGGACTGATGGATGAACTGTCCGCGCCGGTACAGCTCGGTGCCCATCGCACCATCAAAGACCAGCGGACCGGCGCCCAACCGCTCCCGCAGTGAAGGCCTCTTTACGCCTGCGGCGTCGCTCATTCCGCCTCCACCGACACGACGATCGCGGAGGCGGCGCGGATGGCCTTCTCGCGCGCCTCGAACGGGTCTGCACCCTGACAGACCACCACCCCCATGCGGCGGTAGGGACGGGCATCGGGCTTGCCGAACAGCCGCACCTTGACCGTCTCGTCTACCAGCGCCGTCTCGAGCCCACGGAAGGTTGGGTTCACGCCCGCAGCCGGCGAGAGCACAACCGCCGAGGCGCCTGGCGCCTTGAGCCGGATCGCCCGGATGGGCAGCCCGAGGATGGCCCGCACGTGGAGTTCGAACTCGCTCATCTCCTGCGTGGCGATGGTCACCATGCCCGTGTCGTGCGGGCGCGGGCTGACCTCCGAGAAGTAGACCTTGTCGCCCTCCACGAAGACCTCCACGCCGAAGAGCCCGTAGCCGCCGAGCGCCTCGGTAACCTTGCGCCCGATCTCGTGGCACTGCGCGAGCACGGTCTCCGACACGGGGTGCGGCTGCCACGACTCCTGGTAGTCGCCGCGCTCCTGGCGGTGGCCAATCGGAGGGCAGAAGAGGGTCCCCTCGCTCCGCGTCCGGACGGTGAGAATGGTAAGTTCGTAGTCGAAGTGGATGAAGCCCTCGACGATGACGCGCACCTGTCGGCCGCGACCGCCCTCGAGCGCATACTGCCAGGACCGCTCGAGGTCGTCAGCCGATCGGGCCACGCTCTGCCCCTTGCCGGAGCTCGACATGACCGGCTTGATGACGCAGGGAAAGCCGACCGCGGCGGCGCCCTCACGGAGCTCCTCCAGCGTCGAAGCGAAGTGGTAGGGGCTTGTCGGCAGGCCGAGCTCTTCCGCGGCAAGACGACGAATACCTTCGCGCTCAAGCGTCAGGGAGGCCGCCCGCGACGAGGGCACCACATTCCAGCCCTCACCCTCGAGCTCCACCAGCGTGGCCGTCGCGATCGCCTCGATCTCCGGCACGATGTAGTGCGGCCGCTCGAGCTCGATGACGCGGCGGACCTGTGCGCCGTCGAGCATGTCGAACACATGGCTCCGGTGGGCAAACTGCATCGCCGGCGCGCCTTCGTAGCGGTCGCAGGCGATGACTTCGATGCCGAGCCGCATCGCCTCGATCACCACCTCGCGCCCGAGCTCGCCCGAGCCGAGCAGCAGCATGCGGCGCGAGCCCGCAGCGCCAGGGGTTCCAAAGGTGGGAGGAAGCTCGGGCGGGGTCGCGGTCATCAGACACCTCAGCGGAGGAAGTTGCGCGAACCTTCTAGACCCAATGCGGCCCACCCTTCAATCACGAATCGCGGACAACAGACAATTGCACTCCCCGTCGACATCCTCTCGCGCCGCGTGGTAACGTCGGAACCCATTCCCCGCCTGACGAGTTTCACGATGCTCTCCAAGTCGCTTGCGATTCCGCTTCTTCTGCTCCTCGCAGCCTGCACCAGTGACGACCTGCCGGGGCTGATTGACGCCGACGCAACCGACACAGAGCGACCCGAACTCGGTTCCGGAGAGACCGACAGCGGGACGCCCGAAGACACTGCCGTCGCCGACACCACGCCTGACGACACCGCCGTCGCCGACACCACGCCTGACGACACCGCCGTCGCCGACACCACGCCCGACGACACCGCCGTCGCAGACACAACGCCCGACGACACCGCCGTCGCAGACACAACGCCCGACGACACCGCCATCGCAGACACTGCGCCCGATGCACCCGCCGATCGCTGCGACGCCGGCATCCGCGTCACCGTCTCGCTCGACCAGGTGGCCGGCGACGGCGCCTGCTCCCTCCGCGAAGCCATCCTCGCTGCCAGCGGCCGGCCCGCCAACAGCGACTGCGCTGCTGGCAGCGAGGTCGGCCTCGTCACCCTGCCCGTCGGCACCTACGACCTCACCATCGCGGGCGCCGGCGAGGATCTCGGACTCACAGGCGACCTCGACATCGCCGGCAGCGTCGCGGTGCTCGGCTGCCCCCGCGCGATCATCGCGGCGACCGGCCAGGACCGCCTCTTCGACATCCCGGTGACCGCTGCGCTGGAACTCGACAACCTCGAACTCTCCGGCGGCCTAGTGACCGGCGAAGGCGGCGGCGCCGTCCGCGCCAACGGCACCTTCGACGGCACCGACCTCACCTTCCGCAACAACCGGGCCAACGGCGGCGACGGCGCCAACGGCAGCAACCCCGGTGGCGGCGGCGGCGGCGGTGGCGGCGCGGGGCTCGGAGGCGCCATCTTCTCCGACCATGGAACCGTTCGGCTGGAGTCCCTGACAACGGGCAGCTGCATCTTCCTCTCCAACACCGCAGCGGGCGGTCGCGGCGGCGCAGGCCCCGTCAACGGCGGTGCCTTCGAAGGTCCCGGCGGTAACGGCGGCGGAGCGACCGGCGGCGCAGGAGGACCCGCAGCCACGGTCGGCGGCGCAGGCGGCTTCGGTGGCGGCGGTGGTGGCGGCGGGGCGAGCAGCACGGCAGGCCCCGGCGGCATCGGAGGCTACGGTGGCGGCGGCGGAGGTGGCGGTGCAGACACGGGCGGCGGTGATGCGGGCGCAGGCGCTGCAGGCGGCTACGCAGGCGGCAACGGCGGCACAGGCTGCTGCAGCGCGGGCTCAGGTGGCGGTGGAGGCGCGGGACTCGGCGGCGCCATCTTCTTCTATGCCGGCGGCGCCATTCGGGGCGGCGCGATGGAGCTCAACGGCTGCACCTTCGACAGCAACGCCGCTACCGGCGGAAACCCCGGCGGAAACGCCTTTGGCGGCCCCGCTGCCACCGTCGGCAGCGGCTTCGGCGGCGCCATCTTCGCTGAGAGCTGGACCCCCATCCTCGGCGCACCCACCTTCTCAAACAACACCGCTTCGACCACCGGCACGGACATCTACTCACGATGACGGATACCCTCACCCCGGCGCCGGCCAGCCGCCGCTCGGTCACCCTCCTCGTCATCGTCGCTGCCCTCGGCTACTTCGTTGACCTCTACGACCTCGTCCTCTTCGGCGTCGTCCGCATCCCGAGCCTTAAGTCGCTCGGCCTGCAGGGCGACGAGCTGACCAACGTCGGTCTGCACCTGCTCAACTGGCAGATGGCGGGCATGCTGCTGGGCGGATTCGCCTGGGGTGTCCTCGGCGACAAGCGGGGCCGCCTCTCGGTGCTCTACGGCTCCATCCTGACCTACTCCCTCGCAAACCTCGCCAACGCCTTCGTCCACGACGTGGAGACCTACGCCCTTCTCCGCTTCATCGCCGGCTTTGGGCTGGCGGGCGAGCTCGGCGCCGGCATCACAATCGTGATGGAATCGATGCCAGCCAAGAGCCGCGGCTGGGGCACAACGGTCATCGCCACCTTCGGCGTCTTGGGCGGCGCCACCGCGGCAGCCGTCACCGATCATGTCGGGGTCGGCTTCAAGGCCGCTGCCAACTTCATCGACGGCATCGCCGGGAGCCAGCTCGCAGCGTCCGCGATCGCCAACGACTCCTGGCGCGGCTCCTATGTCGTCGGAGGACTCCTCGGACTGCTCCTGCTGGCCGCCCGCTTCTCCCTCTCCGAGTCGGAGATCTTCAAACAGGTCCGCGGACAGAACCACCAGCGCGGCTCACTCTTCATGCTCTTCAGCAACCCCGACCGCCTCAAACGGCTCGGCTCCGCGGTCGCCCTCGGACTGCCCATCTGGTTCGTCGCAGGCATCCTCGTCCCCTTCTGCCCGGAGTTCGGAAAGCACGCCGGCATGCTGGAGCTCCCTTCACCTGCAAAGGCCATCTTCTGGTTCTACGTCGGTCTCACCTTCGGAGACCTCGGCAGCGGACTCCTCTCGCAAGGCTTCAAGAACAGGGTGATCATCATCGCCTTCTTCATCGTCGCGACCGCATCACTGATCGGCCTCTACTTCGGCGCAGCACCGATGACGCTCGACCACTTCTACGGCCTCATCTTCGGCCTCGGAATCACCTGCGGCTACTGGGCCCTCTTCATGACCTCCGCCGCCGAAAACTTCGGCACCAACCTTCGCGCAACGGTCACCACAGCCATCCCCAACCT
The DNA here is from genome assembly GCA_903873545.1 of uncultured delta proteobacterium. GTDB lineage: Bacteria > Myxococcota_A > Bradymonadia > REDH01 > REDH01 > CAIWGR01. Next base: position 448 of record CAIQPA010000168.1, on the reverse strand, counting down.
TGTTCGATCGGCTGTCATCCCCATGACCCTGACCTTCAAGGGGCTGCGCGACGCCGGCATGGAGATAGACAACGCAGCGCTTGCCCTAGGCGGTTTCACCTGCCTGCTCGCGATGCTTGCCCTCATCCCGCTTCGAGAGACCTTCGGCAAGACCCTCGACTTCGTCGAGGAGTAACGGTCACGAGGTCGCGACCCGCTCCGCGACCACCGACCATTCGCGCATGTCGGAACCGATGGTCAGGTAGACCGTTCCGTCGTTCCGGCTCACGCTCAAGACCGTCTTCCGCTCCAGCTTCTCGACCAGCCACGAGACGATCTCCTGTGGCACGAAGAAGACCTCGATTTGCTCGGCCCGGTGCACCGTCTGGCCGCGCCAGAGCGACCTCACAAAGTTCGGCTCCCGGTGCGAGTAGATCGCAACCCGCTCCGCCTGCTTCGCAATCCGGTG
>CAIQPA010000167.1 GCA_903873545.1 uncultured delta proteobacterium | reverse complement strand
GCTCGCCTACGCCCGCGAGATCGTGACCGACCCCGCCGGTTCCCACCGCCAGCGTGTGCAGTGGTGGTCTGTCCTCGCCCTCCTTCGCGCCATGGCGTCCAGCCCCGCCGCCGCCAGCGCCACCCTCCGCGCCCGCGCCTCCGTGGCCGACACCGCCACGCCCGCCGAGGCCGACGATATAGGCAGCCGACTCGTTCTCGACCTAGAGCAGAGCGACCTTACCAGCAGCGACATCGACCCTGGCGCTGACGCTTCAACCCCCGCCGCCGCCGACGGCTCGTCGGACGACGCCTCTCTGCTGTCTCGCGCCCGTCTGCTCGCCCTCGCGAAGGAGGCCGACCGCCTCAGTAATCCGCGCGACGATGCCAAGCTCGCCCACGCCCTCGACCTCGTTGCGTCGTTACTCAAGGACGGCGGCAGCCCCATCGTATTCTGCCGCTTCATCGCTACCGCCGACTACGTTGCGTGGGCGCTGCGTGAAAAGCTCGGCTCCAAATACAATGTCGAGGCGGTCACCGGCGCGCTCCCTTCCGATGAGCGCAAGCTCCGCGTCGAGGAACTGAGCGCCAAACCGAACCGCGTCCTCGTTTGCACCGACTGCCTCTCCGAGGGCATCAACCTTCAGCACGGCTTCGACGCCGTCATCCACTACGACCTCTCGTGGAATCCCACCCGCCACGAACAGCGCGAAGGTCGTGTTGATCGTTACGGTCAACTCCGATCCCAGGTCAAAGTCATAACCTACTACGGGGCCGACAACGGTATCGACGGCATCGTCCTCGACGTGCTTCTCCGCAAGCACCAAGCCATCCGACGCTCACTCGGCATCTCCGTGCCCATCCCGGTCAACACCGACCAGGTGATCAACGCCGTCATGGAGGGGCTGATCCTGCGCGGCCAAAGTCCCGACGCCACCGCGTTGCTCCCCGGCTTCGAGGGTGTCATCGCGCCCCAGCGCGACCAGCTCTTTCGCGAATGGGTCAATGCCACGGAACGGGAAAAAAAATCCCGCAGTCTATTCGCCCAAAACACGATCAAAGTTGAGGACGTGGCTCGCGAGGTGGAGGCAATGCGCGCCACCCTCGGCTCGCTCCTCGACGTGCAGGATTTTTTGGAAGCCTCGCTCGCTCGCTACGGTGCCGTGCGCTACGGCGGTATCCACGGCCGCACCGGTCGCTACGATCTCTCTGCCGTCCCCGTTCCCGTGCGCGAGGCCATGAGTCTGACCGCCTCCACCAAGGGACTCAGCTACAGTTTCGACCCTGCCTTTTCCGAGGGCGACGGCGGCTGCCGGTTTCTCACTCGCACCCATCCCATTCCAGCCGGTCTCGCCGCCTACGTCGTCGATACCGCCCTAGATCCGCTACTCGACGCTATCGCCGCCCGCGCCGGGGCCATGATTACCCGCGCCGTCGAGCGCCGCACCACCGTGCTCATTCTGCGCCCTCGCTACCGTTTGCTCACCCGCCGGGGCAAGGATATCACCCACGAAACCCTCGCCGAGGATTGCTTTACCGCCGCCTTCGCCGGCAGCCCGTCCGCTCCCGAGTGGCTCGATGCCGCCGCGCTCGACGGCCTCCTTCTTGCCCAGCCCGCCGGCAACATCCTTCCCGAGCTGGCCCGCGAACGCCTCCGCACCGTCGTCGATGCCTTGCCCGCCCTCGTCGAGCAGCTTGAACCGCTCATCGCCGCCCGCGCCGTCGGCTTCGCCGAGGCCAACCGCCGCGTGCGCACCGCCATCAAGGACAAGGGTTGGTCTTTTGAGGTCAAACCGCTCCCGCGTCCCGACATCCTCGGCCTCTACGTCCTCCTGCCCGCCGCCCCCGCCGCATGAAAGCCTCCGCCTCTTTCATCCGCTCCGAGGGCGGCCTTCTCCCCGCCGATCTGCTCGCCCGCATCCGCGCCCGCGATCCCAACCTGCCTGGGATCAAACGTGGCCATTACGGCCTAGCTGACGGCGAGACCCTCAACGAGGCCGCCTCCCGATCGTGGGCTCGTCTCACCGGTCTCTGGCGGCGCTTCGCTCAAAAACTCGCCACCCGTCCCGCCGATCAGGGCTTTGAGGCCGATACCCTCGACCTCTGGCTGCGCCCACTTTTTCAAGAACTCGGCTTCCCGCAGCCCTTGGAGCGCGCCCGTGCCGAAACACTTGGCCGCGATACCTTCGCCATCTCTCACCGCTCCGGCGACCTGCCCATCCACCTCGTCGGCGCCGGCATCCTCCTCGATAAGCGCACCCGTGGCGTGCGCGGCGCGGCCGACGTAAATCCACACGGCCTCCTCCAAGATTACCTCAACCGCAAAGACGCCTTCGTCTGGGGCCTCCTCTCCAACGGCCTTCGCCTGCGCCTTCTGCGCGACAACGCCGCGCTCACCCGCCAGGCCTTCGTCGAGTTCGACCTCGAATCCATCTTTTCCGCTGAGGATCAGTCGGGCTACGCCGACTTTTTCCTCCTCTGGCTCGTCTGTCACCGCACCCGCTTCGCGCCCATCGTCGGCACGCCCGACGACTCCACCACGCCCGCCGCCTGGGTCATCGAATCTTGGCGCTCCGAGGCCCTCAAGACCGGCAAGAGCGTCAAACGCGGCCTGCGCAACAACGTCGTCCAGGCCCTCAACCACCTCGGCCCCGGCTTCGTCTCCCACCGCGCCAATGGCCCGCTCCGCGACGCCCTGCGCTCCGGCGCGCTCTCGCGCGATGCCTTTAAGCGCCAGCTCCTCCGCCTCATCTACCG
>CAIQPA010000166.1 GCA_903873545.1 uncultured delta proteobacterium | reverse complement strand
GCCTTCTTCGACGGCCCCATTCAGCAGCGGGCACACGAGGAGAGCGTCATTCGATTTTCTCTCGATGTGGACCAGCGGATTCGGAACGATGAGGCCGATCTGATGGACAAGCGGCGGCGCGCCGACAGCGCGAAGGCGCGTGCCGTAGCGGCCGCCTTTGGCGCCACTGAGGCCGCCGAAGGCTCGGGCGAGGCGAAGCCGGGGAAGGTCTCGGCCGGTTCGCGTGGCGGACTGGCGCTGGCGAAGCAGGAGTCGTTCGAAGAGCAGCGGCTGCAGGCAGAGCGCGATGTGAAGCGGGCCGAGGCGCTGAAGGTAGCGGCCGGCGAGCACCAGGGATGCCCGCTGGTGCGTCCCTCCTGCGGCGGCAAGATGCCGCGGAGCCGGGCATCGGCGCAGGCCATCGGCGGCTCATGCGCCCGCACCTACGCAGCCTATGCAAATTCGAGGGGGCGCGACGGGGCCGAAGACAAGCTGGTGGAAGAGCTCCACAGCAGCTGGAAGGCCTACGCCGAGTCTGTCTGCGAAGAGAAGGGCTCGGCCCGCTACGATGCAGGACAGTGCGCCGGCGCTGCCGACATCCTGGAGCGGAGCGGCGAAGAGGGCTCGTTGCGGAGTGGCAACTGCAGCAAGTCGTCCTACGAGTCGCTCGTGTCGGACGCCGCGAAGGTGGCCGACGCAGCCATCGCGCAGCACGGTGTGCTGGTAGCGCAGGCGCAGCGCGAGTCCGACAAGGCCGAAAACAAGGTGTCGGCCATCAGCACCGAGGCAGAGGCGGCCGGCAGCAAGGAGGAGGCGGAGCTCAACGCCCTTGGCGGCAAGGTTGGCGCCCAGATCAACACGATGAAGCAGGTGGTGCCGGCGCTCAACAGGGCGCGGCCGAGCCGGTATGAACTCTGCGGGCCGCACGGAGAGCTCAAGAACCGGTGCGGTAGCGAAGGCCCCTTCGCTGCGCTCTCCATGCCCTACGAGCCGCGCGAGTATGACTTCATGGAGCGGCTGCGCGTGCTGAGTGACCTGCGCGAGGGGCGGCCGGCGCGCTGGCCCGGCATGAGCGATGCATCGCGCGAGCGGCTCAAGCAGTTCGGGCTCGACGAGGCCTACGCCGAGACGCCCCGGATTCAGGCGCAGCTCGCGGCCGACAGCCGCAGATACTGGGGCACCTACATCTCGGTCTTCCTGCTGGCGCTCTTCATCCCGTTCGTCGTCCTCGTCTACAAGCTGGGCGCACCGGCAGCGCTCCAGCGCTACTTCGCAGGGCGCGACGGCGAGGTCTAGCCGCTTTGACAGCCCGCGGCTGCGGAGGTAGCCGACCAAGCTGTCTCTGGCGCGGATGCCTTCATGCTCACCGAGTTGCGTCTTCAGAACTTCAAGCCGTTCGCGACGATGCAGACGGTGCGGCTGGCGCCTATCACGCTCATCTACGGGCCGAACTCGAGCGGCAAGAGTTCGCTGATTCAGTCGCTGCTGCTGCTCAAGCAGACGCTCGAAGATGGCGACCATGAACCGGTGCTGGTGGCGCGCGGCCCGATGACCGATCTGGGTAGCTACGAGGCACTCATTCACGGCCACGACGCGCGGCTCCCGCTGCTGCTCGGGATCACACACGCGCTGAACGCCGGGGTGGGCGAGGCATCGGCGCGGGCCTACGGCCAGAACGGCCGGGTGGCAGAGCTCCCGCCCGATGCATCGGACGAAGCGGCCTGCGCTCAATTCGGGGGCGCGACACACCGGAGCGTCGATCTCCGCTACGGACTCGCGCTGGCGCCGGGTGCCTCGGCGGGTACTCGGCTCGGCCTGCTGGAAGAGGTGCGTGTGGGGCTCTCAGACGGCGCGCAGGCGGTGTCGCTCGATTGGTCGCGCGGGTCGGCTCCAGTGCCGCTGCGTCGGGAGCGTGTGGCGACCCACTGGAATCCGCGCTGGGTGTCGGAGTTCGGCGGGCGGGCTCAGTTCTCGCTTGTGAGCGAGGCGTCGCGGGCGAGCCTCCTCGCAGCCTTTTGGCGCCACCCGAAGACCATCGCTGCGCTTGGCGGCGGGCCAGTCGAACCGGCCGTTGCGGCGGTCTGGAGCCGCTGGCTGAAGGAGTGGGTTGCGGTCTCGAGCTTCGGCTTTCCAAGCGACCTCGACATGCCGCCGCCGCCGGCCGAACTGGCCGGAAGTGAGACGGCGGAGTTGGCGCGGCTGCTCGCTGTTGTGGTGTCGCGTGCGATGGAGAATCCGTTCGGCTCGTTCGGGCAGTGGCTCTCCTACCTCGGACCGCTCCGCTCCTTTCCGGAGCGCCACTATGTGGTGAACTCGTCTGCGCTCGACTCGGTTGGCAAGCGGGGCGAGCATGTGCCGCAGCTGCTGCTCCGCGATGTCTATGCGCTGGAGCGGGTCAACGCCTGGTTCGAGCGCATGCAGATCCGCTACGCCTTCGAGCCGGTGCAGCTCGGCGATGCGACGGTCGGAGACATCACCGCACTCAAACTGCACGACCGGCGAAGCGGGCTGACAGTGACGGCGTCCGATGTGGGATTCGGCATCGGACAGGTGCTCCCGCTGATCACCGAAGGCATCATCTCGGAGGGTCGCGTCATCTGTGTCGAGCAGCCGGAGATTCACCTCCATCCGCGGCTGCAGGCGCAGCTCGCCGACTTCTTCATCGAGACCTCGACGTCGCGTTGGACCGAGCCCAACCAGTGGATTCTGGAGACTCACAGCGAAGCGCTCATGTTGCGCATCCAGCGGCGCATCCGCGAAGGCCGGCTCGACCCGCGCCAAGTTGCTGTTCACTATGTGCTTCCCGTTGCGTCGGGCAGCGTGGTACGTGAGATGCGACTCGACCGAGACGGCGAGTTTCTGGAGTCGTGGCCTGAGGGCTTTTTCGAAGAGCGATTCGTGGACATGTTCGATACCGACGGTCGGGAGGGGTAGCCATGAAGAGCGCCACCCGATCTCCCTCGGCTCTCTACTGTTTCACGCTCTCGCAGGCTGCTGCCGACGGGCTCTCCGCCTGCGGCTCCGACCAGGCGCGGATGGTGCTGCGCGGGCTCGAAAAGGCCTGGAGCGCGAACGGTGTTTTTGTGACCGATCGCGGCCGGGAGCATTGGAAGGAGTTGGTTCGTGTCGCGGGTCTGCCAGGCGAAGGGACAAAGCGGTTGCTGCTTCACTTCCTGGAGGCTGGGCCGGTCGCCGAACTCGCGGCCTGGCCGCAGTGCGCCGATGTGGCGGCGGCGTCGCGCGAGGTCGTGGAGCCCGAGGGTGGCACCTGGTTTGTCTCCGAGGAGGAGTACGATCGGATGGACCTCAAGGAGGAGCAGGAGCTGCTCGCGGAGTCGCGCTGCAACGACAAGGATGTGGAGTTCTGCAGGCTCATGACCTTCAGCGATACCCGCTGGGATTCGGGCCATGCGTCGCTCGACCTCGAGGCGGAGGCGTCGTGGGCGCCCTTCGTCTCTTCGCTGCTCCCGATGGTCGGTGCCGCGAAGACACTGACCATCATCGACCGCTACGCCGGCAAAGACCTCGCCGGGTCGGTCGACGAGTCGGGCGTGATGACCTTTCTGCAGGCGCTGCTCGGACAGCCCTCACGCTTCGTGCGGCGGCTCGAGCACCTCAACATCTGCGTTGCCGCGGGCGTCGCGAAGGTGACGAACCAGCCCAAGAAGGGGCTGCTCGAGACCGCGGAAATCGTAGCGCAGATTGAGGCGCTGGTGCCGGCGCTGAAGGCGCTCGGCTTCCGCTCGGTCCGCCTCTGCGTGGCGCCTGACGAGACCTTCCGCGACCATGTGCATGGCCGCTACCTTGAGTTTGCAGGTGGCTCGCTCATGCGGCAGGCACGGGTGGTGGGCCTCAGCCACGGTCTGGCCGTGATCCGGCCGAACGGGCTGCTCCGGAGCGAGCTTGTGGCGGGCGTCGAACCGCAGCTCTCGCTCGATGGTCGCCGTCGCGAACTCGAGGAGAGCGCACTCTGGCAGGGCACGGTCTACACCGACGAAGGGCCGCTGCTATGACAGACCAGGCGGCGGGCATAGGGCAGGGCAGGGTCGCCATCGTGGGCGGCGGTTTTTGCGGCATGGCGCTGGCAATCCAGCTGCTCCGTCGCGCTGACTTTGGTGGCCGCGTGGTGCTCTTCGAGCCCGCTCCGTTGCTTGGTGGCGTGGCCTACACAACCGAGCAGCCGCGCCACCTGCTCAATGTGCCGGCCGACAGGATGTCGCTCTACCCTGATCGCCCCGACGATTTTGTCCGGTTCGCCGAGGCGGCAGGATGGCCTGATGCCAGCCTACAATTTCTTCCGCGGACGCTCTACGGCGCCTACCTGCGCGCCGCCTTTGCGCAGGTCGCGGAGGCCGCAGGTGACCGCCTGCAGCTGGTCCGTGCAGAGGTTTGCTCGGCGCGTCCGCAGGCGCAGGGTTGGGAGCTGGAGGCCGGTGGCATCACGTGGCATGCGTCGGCCGTGGTGCTGGCGAGCGGCAACGGCCCGCCGATTGTGCCTGGTCCTCTGCGCGCCCTCGGTACAGTGCCGGAGGTCATCACCGAGCCCTACCGACCGGGCGGCTTCGCAGCCATCGCGGCCGACGCAGCGGTGTTGGTGCTCGGCATGCGGCTCACAGCGGTCGACATCCTGGAGTCGCTCTCCGCGCAGGGCCATCGGGGGCCTGTCTTTGCGCTGTCGCGGCGCGCCCGCTGGCCCGCGGAGCACCTGCCGGAGGTGCGCTGGCGGGGCGATGCACCCACGCTGGCCGCGCTTCCGGAGCCACGGAGCGCCGATGGTCTCGCCGACTGGTTCCGAGCCTCTGTTGCAGCTGCGGAGCTGCGCGGGATTCCCTGGCAGGCGGTGGCCGACGCGGTTCGTCCGCGCATGCACTCGCTCTGGCAGGAGCTGCCCGATGCAGAGCAGACGCGCCTCTTGGCGCAGCACCGCGGCCCCTGGGAGTGGTATCGTCATCGGCTGCCCGCGGAGTGCGCCGAGCTGCTCCGCGGCTGGCAGCGTTCGGGCTGGCTGACCCCACTTGCCGGAGAGGTGGTGGCAGCGGCGCAGGTAGCAGATGGTCTCAGCGTGACGCTTCGCACGCCCGAGGGTGCGGAGAGCCTCCATCGGTTCGGTGCTGTGGTCTGCGGCGCCGGCCGGTTGAGCGATCCGCGTCGGTTCGGCGGTCACCTCTGGCCGCAGTTCCTTCGCGAAGGGCTCGTGCGGCCCGACCCGCATGGCATGGGGCTGCAGGCAGCGCCGACCGGCGAGGTTCATGGCGCACCCGCAGGGCTCTTCGCGCTGGGCAGCCTGCTGCGGCCAGCGCTCTTCGAGTCGACGGCAGTTCCTGAGCTTGCGCAGCAGGCCGCAGCGCTCGCCGCGCAGATTGCGGAAGGCGCCGCGGAATAGGCGCGGACCTTGCAACCCTTCTACCTGCGGTGCCACCTTCGGCATCGAGACAGGCAGAGAGGTTCCCATGAACATCGAAGTTCGTTTCGTCCACCTCGATAGCTCCGACGCCCTGCGCGACCATGTGGTCGCCCGCCTCCGGAGCCACCTCGACCGCCTCGACCGTGAGGTCACCGAGGCCCGCGTCCGCTTCACCGATGTGAACGGTCCGAAGCTTGGCGGCATGCGCTGTCACGTGACCCTGTCGGGCCCCCACATCGGCCAGCTCGATGCGGCATCGGAGCAGGAGAGCGCCTACGTCGCGGCCGACGAATCGGTCGACGCGGCTGTTCAAGCAGTGGTGCGCGAACTCGATCGTCGTCGCTCGCTGCGTCGCGCCGGCTAGGTCACTGCGCTGCGGTGAAAGCGGAGGGTTCGCAGCGGGTCGCCGGGCGTCGTCGCGTCGGCCGCATCGCGGACGAAGCCGTGGGGTGTCAGCAGCCGTGCAAATTGGTTGGCATGGCCGCGACCGGGGTCGACGAGGATGACCTCGCAGATGGCGCTCGCGTGGCGCACGACGAAGTCGGCGAGGAGCCCTGCGTGGTTCGGCTCGTAGAGCAGGTCGCTGCCGATGATGAGGTCAAAGCTGCCCAGCGCGGTGGTCTCGTCGGCCCACCCTTCGCGCACGAAGGGGATGGGGGCGCTCTGGTTGAGGTCGCTGTTGAAGCCTAGGAAGGTGCCGGCTGCCGGGTTGTGGTCGGTGGCCGTGATGTTGGCGCCGCGGGCGCTGAGCACCAGCGAGGCGATCCCCAGCCCGCAGCCCACCTCGAGCACCCGGAGCCCTGCGACGGGGTGGGTGACCATGTGGTTCGCCAGAAGCGTTCCCGCCTCCCAGACCATGCCGAAGAGGGGCCAACTCGAAGGCGAGACGCCGAGCGCTTCGGCGGCCCCGTCAGGGTCGCTGAACTGCTGCCGGTCGCGCAGGGTGCGGAGGTGGATGTCGTGCCGGCCGAAGACCAGCGTCGTGAAGAGAAAGCGGAGCGGTTCGATGGGTCTGCCTGGTGCTGCGGAGCGCAGCCAGGCGAATGCGTCGCCACCACGATGCGATGGGGGGTAGCGCGGATGGCGGGTGAGGTCGAGGAGCATCGATGTTTCGTTCGGCGCTGCACAGGCGATAGCGCTGGCGTTCAACGCCAGACCTACCACAAGGGGCTCGCACCCTGGTCTCAGTGCGGATCGGAGGAGCCCTCCGCCACCGCCTGACGCTCCCGCCTCGCGCTCTTCGGCGGCGCTTGCTGCGCTCCGAGCGAGCGCGGGCGCGGGGGAGGGCGATCTCGTCACCCGCCCCCGGCGCGGGCGCCGCTCGACTTCGGGCTCAGCCGCATGCAGCACCGCTCAGGGGCGCCCGAGCCGCCGCTGCCGCTGTGATTCAAAGAGCGAGGCCGGCTCGAGCGTAGCGCCGGAACCGAGGCCCTCCGCCCAGTCCTCGGGCGCTGACGAGGCGCCGGCGCTCTCTCCAACCGCGAGCCTTACCGACAGCTCCGGCGCCGTGCCGATGGTGTAGCCGATCGACCACTGACGCGACGAGATGAAGCCGGTGCCACGGTTGTTCCAGAAGACATTCTTCCAGGCCGAGAGGCCCGCGCCGGTGCTCTCATCGCCCCGGTTGTGGGCCTGCCAACCGTCATCGATGATGCAGGAGTCGATGAGATTGGCCGTCGCGAGCGAGTGGTGAAACTCAGAGGCCGCGGGGAAGGGAATCGTGAAGGTCGGTGAGAGCACCTGGGCGCTCCCGCGGCTCTCCACGCGATGCCAGACGCAGCCGCTGGTGCCGAAGCCCCAGTTCTGGATGAAGTTGTGGCGGCCATTCTCTGCCGTGCAGTCCTGCGTCAGAATCTCGTTCGATTGTCGCACCTCGAACAGGTAGCCGTTGCCGCCACTGCCGCGGTGTTGCGCGTTGGCAAGGTGGGAGTTTCGGATGGTCATCGCGCGGCTCATCTCCACCATCAGTCCGCTGGACTGCACCTCGCTCGGCCGCAAGTTGGCAGGCTGCGTAGCGTCGTCAGGCGCAAAGGAGCGCAGGCCGTCCACCCAGCAGTCCTCTGCGCCAAGGAAGGCGAGGAGGTGCACCTGATTTCCTTCCCAGGCCTGCTCCCAGAGGGTGGCGTTGCTCAGGCTGAGCTGCTCGATGCCGCACTCTCTGACCTGGCCCGTCACGGTCCGCAGCGAGGGCAGGTCGCGGAGCAGAAAGGGCTCGCGGAGGGGCACGTCGAGGGTGACGATGAGCGCGGGTGCGCCGGCTGCATCGACGCTCTCGCGGAGGGCGGTGATGCGTCGCCAGGCGAAGGGCTGCCAGCTGCCGTTGAAGGCAATCCAGGTGCCCGTCATGTCGTGGTCGGCGATGTAGGCGTCGGTGATGGTCTGGCCGATGACGACGCTGTCGCCGAGTGCGAGGCTGTCGGTTGGTGCGATGGTGACCTCGTCGGTGCGGGCGATCGCATCGACGGTGAGGGGTAGATCGCTGCCAAGGCGTGGGGTGCTGCCGATGGTGAGGTGGGCCGCGAAGTTCATGCCGTCGGTGCGGGTAAAGTGGAGGCGAGAGCTGCCGTCGGCTGCGCCGCGGAGCACAACGCCGCTGCCCCGCACGAAGAGCCGGTCGTCGATGCGATAGTCTCCCGGAGCGAAGTCGACGATCCCGCCGCCTGCCGCCGTGGCCGCGTCGATAGCGGCCTGGATGGGCGCCGTGCTGTCGGAGGTCGGGTCGGGGAGGCCTGAACCATCGAGGGCGAGGCCGAAGTCAGTCACCGCAAAATGCGGTGCATCGGCTGGCGCGCCCGGTTCGCGCGCGCCGAGCGCGTAGCCGGCGTAGGAGTAGTCATCGAGCGAGGGGCCGAGGGCGGCAGGGTCGGGCTGCCAGTCTTCGGGGTAGAGGGCGCTGCGCCAGGGGAGGGGCTCGGGTGGCGCGGTGTCTGCGGAGCCCTCTGTGTCAGCTTCGACGGAGGTGTCTGCGGAGCCCTGTGCATCAGCTTCGACGGAGGTGTCTGCGGAGCCCTCTGTGTCAGCTTCGACGGAGGTGTCTGCGGAGCCCTGGCCGGCACAGGCCGTGCCGAGGCTCATGAGCAGGAGCAGTTTCGCACCACGCAATCCAAAGAGGCGCTGCGCGGAATCGGCGAGTGCAGGGAGCACGGCATTCTCCGGTCGAAGGTGTGACGTCTGTGTAGCGCAGGATACAGAAGTTGCTAGACGACCAGTATCGAGTGGCGGTTCGGAATCGAATCAGGCGTGGAGTGGATCATGGCGGAGCGTTTGGAATCACACAGGAGAGCGCGGCCGGCCTCGGCGTTGCTGCTGACCGTCCTGCTCTCTTTCTTGATTCAAGGCTGCAGTAGCGATGACGAGGGCGCGAAGCCCGCTGCAGACACCAGCCAAGACGGCTCTGGCGACACATCTTCGGCCGATGCCGCGGACGCCAGCTCGACCGACGACACCACCGACACCGCCGACGGCAGCGCCGCCGACACGGTGGAACAAGATACCTCCGGCAGCGGCGACACCACACCCGAAGACCCCGGCACCTGCCTGCTCGGCTCCGGCGACACAGACCCCGATTCAGCACCCGGCATCGGCTGCTTCGCCGACTACCGGGCCGTGGCTGCAGCGCCGCTCGTGGAGAGCATCCCCGGCGCGCGATCGGCCAAGACCATCATCGATCGCGTCGACGGCAACCGCCTCTACATCCAGAACAGCCGCCGTTACCCCATCCACTGGGAGTTCGCCTCGACCAACCTCTCGGGCAACGGCCTGCCGCTCGTCCCGCAGCTCGGCCAGTTCAACCAGACCGAGTACTACACCCCGGACCGCCGCTTCCTCCTCGGCGCGCTCAACTACTACGAAGGGCCGGGCATCTGGGCCTACGAGATCGCACCCTACGACACGGCGAGCGCCGAGATGATCGCCGATGCCTTCCGCGTCATCCGCGACAACCACTGGCAGGGCAGCAAGCTCCGCTTTCACCCCACCTCCGACACGGTCGCGCGCGAGGCGCTGCGCCTGCCCGCCGATGTCCCCATCGTAGACAGCGACGAGCTCTTCCAGGGCATTACCTACCAGCCCCTCAACCTGGCCCGCTCCCTCGGCAAGCTCCGGTTCATGACGGATGACCAGCTGACGACCGAGTATCTCTCCTTCCGCGACATCGTCGTGCTGGAGGCCATCCCCAACGACATCGAGGTCTGCAGCGGCATCATCACCGCCGAGTTCCAGACCCCGCTGTCGCACATCAATGTGCTGGCACAGAACCGGGGCACGCCCAACATGGGGCTCGCGGGCGCCTTCACCGACGAGACCATCCGCGCCCTCGACGGCAAGTGGGTGGAGCTGGAGGTCGGCGCTACCGACTACCGGCTCGTCGAAGTCACCCAGGCCGAGGCCGACGCCTGGTGGGAGTCGAACCGCCCGCCCGCTGTCGGTGTCCCGCGCGCCGACCGGAGCGTCACCGACCTCCGCGACCTCGAAGAGGTGCTCGACATGAGCCTCGGACTGGAGGCCGCCATCGACGCCGCAATCCCCGCCTTCGGCGGGAAGGCCAGCCACTTCGGCGGCCTGACCGAGATCACCAGCATGCCGATTCCCTACCCGAAGGGCTTCGTTATCCCCATCGACTACTTCTTCCAGTTCATGGAGCAGAACGGCTTCGACCAACGTCTCGATGCCATGCTCAACGACCCCGCCTTCACCGGCGACCCGGCCACGCGCGAGCGGACCCTCATCAACCTGCAGAACGACATGCTCGCCGCGCCTGTCGATAACGCCTTCACCGCGCTGCTCGTCGAGAAGCTCTCCACCGATTTCCCCGACAAGCGGATGAAGTTCCGCTCGAGCACCAACGCCGAAGACCTCGACGGCTTCACCGGCGCCGGCCTCTACACCTCGGCCTCTGGCGCGCTCGGCGACCCCAGCAGGCCTGTGCTCGATGCCATCCGCACGGTCTGGGCCTCGGTCTTCCGCTTCCGCGCCTTCGAGGAGCGCTCCTACCGGAGCATCTCCCACCGCGAGGTCGGCATGGCGGTGCTGGTCAACTACTCCTACCCGAACGAGGATTCGAACGGGGTGGCCATCACCTCCAACATCTTCGATCCGACGGGCGTAGAGCCGGGCCTCTACATCAATGTGCAGCGGGGCGAGACCAGCGTGGTGCTGCCGCCTGAGGGGGTCACGAGCGACCAGTTTGTCTACCTCTCTGACCTGCCCGGGCAGCCCATCGTCTACCTCGCACATTCGAGCCTTATCCGCCCCGGAACCTCGGTGCTGACCCGCCCTCAGGTGGAGGAACTGGGCCAGGCGCTCACCGCCATCCACAACTTCTTCTCCCCGGTCTACGGGCCGAACACGCCCGAGAAGTTCTACGGCATGGATGTGGAGTTCAAGTTCAACACCGACCCGCTCGACCCCACCCGCACCCCCAAGCTGGTCATCAAGCAGGCGCGACCCTACCCCGGACGAGGCTACTGATGCGCGCGCTCCACAACACCACGATGCTCCTCGCGCTGGTCGTCTCCGCCGGCTGTGGCGCCGCCGAGACGGAGAGCCGTCCCGACACTGCAAGCGACGCCGCCGCCGACACCGCGGACGGCTCCTCCGCAGCCGACACATCGGCCGATACCGAAGCCGACACGGCGGCTGATACGACGGCCGACACCGCAGTAGATACTGCGGAAGACACCGCGCCCGACACCGCGGAAGACAGCGGCGCTGATACCGAGGCAGACACCGCGGCCGATACGGTGGAAGACACGGTCGCCGACACGACGCCGGATACCACCGTAGAGCCCATCGACCCCGCGCGGGTCATCCTTGACGGCCCCTGCCCGCAGGAGAGCCGCGTGGGCGGCTTCAAGGTCGAGATGAACGGCACCATCGGCTACACCGCCATCGACGGCGTGGTGCGCAACGGCGTGCCGCCCGCCTCCATCGCCGACCCCACCTTTGAGGAGGCCGGCTGCCGGCTGCTGCGTCGCCGCCGGCTCGTCTGTGAGCCGCCCTGCGCGCCCAGCCAGACCTGCGATGTTGGGGCAACCTGCATCGATGCGCCGCTCGGTCAGGACCAGGGACAGGTGACCTTTGCAGGGCTCGTGGCGCCTGTGACCCTCTCGCCGCTCCCGCCCGGCAGCACCTACTTCTTCACCCGCCTCACCCACCCCGGCTTTGCGGACGGTGACCTCATCCGCCTCACCTCGACCGCGGGCTATCTAGGCGCGCTTGAACTCTACGGCGTTGGCGTCTCGCAGGTGGTGCCGACCGAGCCAATCTTGGTGGTTACCGAGGGGCAGCCGCTGGCGCTTGCCTGGGATGCCGCGGCACCCGACGCGCGCAGCCGCGTCTTGCTTGAGCTGACCATCGACCAGCATGGACTCACCCCCGTGACCGCCGCCTGTGACCTCCCCGACACGGGCAGCGCGGTCATCCCCTCCGCCGTGATCGACGGACTTGTCGCGGCCGGCGTGACCGGCTTCCCCTCGGGCCGCATTACCCGCCGCACGGTCGACTCCGTCACGGTCGGTGGACAGTGTGCTGAGTTCGTCGTGAGCTCGGTGCGGGACCTCCAGCTCGAGGTGACCGGCTTCGTCCCCTGCATCTCGACCGCCGACTGCCCCTCGGGAACCACCTGCACTCTCGCCATCCAGCAGTGCCAATGAGCCTCCAACGCACGCTCCTCCTCCCGCTCCTCCTCCTCGCCGCCGCCTGCAGCAGCGACCCTGCCCGTGAGCCGGGCGGCTCAGCTGACGACACCGCGGTCTCCGACACGGGGAGCGACAGCTCAGGTTCTGCTGATACGGGCGAGGATGCGACCGCCGACACGACTCCGGCCGATACCGACCCAGACACGGGCGCCGAACCGGATACCGTGGCCGACACCGCGCCGGATACAGCCGCAGACACCACGGCCGACACCGACACCCCGCCCGATCTCTGCGCCCCTGTGGTCCGCAGCTCCCCGCTCCCCCGCCCCCTCTCTGCCGACGCGGCCAGCCACACCTGGCAGGAGCGGCGCGGTGGCCTTGTCTTCGACAGCGAGGGCCACGGCGTGGTCGCCGACGCCGACGGCAACCTCTACCGCATCGAGCCGACCGGCCGTCGCACGCTCTGGGTGGCCGACGCCTTCGAGGCCGTCGAGGCCATGGTCTATCTCCGCACCGGCGAACTCGCGGTCGTCGATCCCATCCTCGGCCGTATCCGGCTCGTCTACCCGAACGGCGAGGCGCGGACCCTCGTGACCGACCTCGACCACCCCGTCGGATATTCTGGAAACCATTGCAGACTTTTTGCTGGCTGCGCCGGATCGGAATATTACTATTGAAATACAGGGCTTTAGCGTCAGTGATGTCGTCCCATCATCGGGGCATTAAAGATCTCGCCACATCCG
>CAIQPA010000165.1 GCA_903873545.1 uncultured delta proteobacterium | reverse complement strand
TGCAAGCTGGAACCTGGGCAAAGCGAACCTGATGCTGGCGAGGCTCCGTCCACCGTCGACTACTCGGAGCTCCCCTTCTGATGTTCGCCTCTCCTCTCGACGCGGCGCTGCGTTACGCCGCGCGCGGCTGGTTCGTCTTTCCAGTTCGCGCCAACAAGCACCCATTCACCGACCACGGCCACAAGGACGCCACGACCGACGCAACGCAGCTCGCGCGCTGGTGGGCACAGTGGCCCGAGGCCCAAGTCGGCGTCTCCTGCGAGCCGAGCGGCGTGGCCGTTATCGATCTCGACTACGACCCGACGAAGGCCAAGGACGGACCCGCGGCCTGGTCTGTCGTGTTGCAGGACCACGGCGGCCGTGACCAGTGCGGCCTGATTGCCACCACGCCACGCGGTGGTCGTCACCTGTTCTATCGCATGCCGGAGAACGGCGTCGGCTCGCGCGTCGATGTGCTGCCGAAGTCCGGCATCGACGTTCGCGCGGTGGGTGGCTACGTCATCGTGCCATCGCCTGCTTCGCCTGGCCGAGACTGGCGGACCGGCGACCCATTCGACGTGGACACCGATGGCGTCGGCGACTGCGAAGCGATGCCGCAGTGGATCCGCGACTTCGTCGGCGGCACCAGGTCGCGGTCGAGCTCGTCTGCCGGAGGCGAGTCATCGGCGCCCATGTGGCTCGACGATCCGACGGTGCGCTCGATCAAGGAAGCCTTGGCGCACCTGAGCAACGACCCGCACGACATCTGGCTGCAGGTCGGCATGGCGCTCAAGTCGACCGGAGCCCAGGACCAAGCCTACGACCTGTGGTGCGAGTGGTCGCAGAGCTCGGCCAAGTTCCAGCCGAAGGCGCAGCGCCGTCGCTGGAACAGCTTCAAGGAGTTCCGGTGGGACGGCTCGGAGATCACCGTCGGCACGCTCTACTACCTCGCCCGCGAGGCCGGATGGACGCCGTCGATCGTGCAGGAGCTGCTCGGCGATGTCGCGCTCGAGGCGGCAACCGCGCAGCCGACCGAGCAACCGCGCCGCCCGTTCCCGCTGCACTTGCTCGAAGTGCCGGGCCTCATCGGCGACATGGTCTCGTGGTTCCTGTCGGTGTCGCCGAGAAGGCAACCGGCGCTGTGCCTTGGCTCCATCATCACCTGCCTTGGTGCGCTGCTCGGCCGTCGAGTCCAGACGCCAACGGGGATGCGCACCAACGTCTACGCGCTCGGCATCGCCGAGACCGGGGCTGGCAAGAACGTCTCCCTGCGTTCGCCGGTCCGGCTGTTCGCTCTGGCCGGTCTGGCGAACTGGATCGGCAGCAGCGAGTGGAAGTCCGACTCCGGCCTGCGTGCCTCGCTGGTCGACGAGAACACCAGGGCGCAGGTCTGCCTCATCGACGAGTTCACCAAGTTCCTGGCGGCGGTGTCGAGCCCCAACGCAGGCGGGCACCAGATGATGATCAAGCGCGCGTTGCTGGAGTTGTTCTCCTGCGCAAACTCGACCTGGCTGCCAGCAAGCTACGCCGACCGCAGGCTCAACGCGCCCACTCCCATCGAGGAGCCGCACCTGTGCTTCTGGGGCACCGGCGTGCCTTCGGAGCTGTTCAGCTCGGTCGACAGCTCGGCCGTGACCGACGGCTTCCTCAACCGCATCCTGGTGTTCTGCTCCGATGACGGACTACCGCAACGCCAGCGCACCCATGCAGGCGACCCGCCCAACTATCTGGTCGAAGGGCTCAAGGATCTAGAGCGCCGGACCCGCCGCGTCGGCAACCTGCACGGGGTCTGCCGGGTAGTTTCGCTTGTAGAGGCCGCAGAAGCCCGCCTGGACGCGATCTTTGATCGGAACGATCAACGCATCAGGGAACTGCGCCGGAGCAAGCAGGCGGCCTTGGCGGACCTTTGGGTGCGTTTTGGCGAACACATCGAGAAGCTGGCGCTGATCCGGGCCGTGTCCAGGGCTCCAGAAGGCCAGGTCGAGCTGGCGGACCTAGAATGGGCCGAGGAGCTCGTGACCTGGTGCATCGAGCGCACCATCCTCGAAGCGAAGAGCCGACTGGCAGACAACGCCATCGAAGGCGCCCACCTCCGCGTGCTGCGACTCATCCGCG
>CAIQPA010000164.1 GCA_903873545.1 uncultured delta proteobacterium | reverse complement strand
TCGAGCACCAGCGTGTCGCAGGAGAGCGTCAGGTTGTCGCCCGAGTTGCTCAGCGCGATGCCGTCAGCGTAGTTCAGCGCAACACCCGTGAGGCCGCCGTTGGCGGCGATGCTGTCGTCCTGACCGAAGATGGCGTAGCCGCCGGCTGCGATGACGAGTGCACCGGAGATGGTCGTCGTCGCCTCGCCGTCGGTGAAGCTGCAACCCGCGAGGTTGAGGTCGTTCGCGGTCGTGTTGCGAACCTCTACCCACTCGCCACGGTCCGTCGAGGGCGAGCCGGTGCTACCCAGGCCGCTGCTGGCCATGATCTCCGAGAAGATGATGTCGCCGGCAGCCGTCGGGGGGCCCGGAGGGGTCGTGGTCGTGAGCGCGACGCTATCGGCCGCCGCGTAGTCGGCGTTGGTGAGGTTGGTGGTGGTGTCGCAGTAGGTCCACGTCGCGCCGCCGTCGCCCGAGATGCGGTAGGCGATGTCGTAGCTGCCAACGGCGGGGAAGGTTGCCGTGGTGACCGAGCGGTCGTTCGCTGCATCCGAGAAGGTGGCGTCGCTGCTACCGGCCGTGAAGCTCCAGTTGCTGGTGCTCGCGGTGGGGTTGGCGCCATCGGGGCCGATGGCCGCCTCGCCGACGATGCGGCTCGCGTAGTCGAAGCCCGTCGTGGTGTCGGTCAGGCCGGCCACGCTGTAGACTGCAGAGATGGTCGCGGTGGCGCCGGCGTAGCCCGTCTGGGCGGTCGTCGGCGACACGAGCTGGCAGCTGCTGATGGAGAAGTTGCAGCTCGGGTTGGCCGCCTTGGGCGTACCCTTCTTGCCCGCGGTGCCGAAGGTGGTGCGGCTGTTGCACCAGGCCGTCGTCGCAGCGTCGTTGGTCACCGCATCGAGCGAGCCGGGGTGAAGCTGGAACGATGCACCCTGCTCGCGCTCAAAGAGCTGGGGGTAGACAACGGTGTCGACGACCGTGCTGCCGCAGGCAATCGTCGGGCTCTCGCCGCTGTTGTTGAGCTGGAAGTTGATGCCCCAGGCAAAGTCGACCGGCGCGCCAAAGTTGGCAGCCGAATCGGTCGAGCGACCGAAGAGGAAGTAGGCGCCCGGCGCCACGGTCGTCGTGGTCGTGATGCCGACGCTGTTGGTGCCGTCGCCGATGGAGCAACCGTCGAGGTCGTAGGTCTCCGTGGTCGACGGGTTGTAGACCTCAATCCACTCGCCATCATCGGGCGAACCGGACTGCGATGCGACCATGAGCTCGGTGATGACGAGGCCGCCAACGCCGGGGTTGTTCGGAGGCGTGCGGGCCGTCAGCGCGCCCGCATTGGCCGCCTGGTAGCCGTTCTCCGAGCCGTCCGCGCCGGCGCCGGCGTTCTTGTCGCAGTAGGTCCAGGTGGTGCCGCCATCGCCCGAGAAGCGGACCGCGAAGTCGTAGCTGCCAACCGTCGACGGGACGGTCAGCTGGGCGCGGTACTCGTCAAAGCCGGCCTCTGTCGTGATGGTGGTGCCGTAGCCAATCGAGGCGACGCCCGAAGCGCTCCAGTTGGTCCAGGTCGAGGCATCGCTGCCCGTTGCGCCGTAGCCGGCCTGCATCTTCACAAGGCCGTTCGGGTCAACGAGGTTGGTCTGGTCCGTGAGGCCGAGGACCCGGAGGCGGCCGTAGACGAAGGCGGTCGTGTTTGTGATCTGCGAGATGGTCGCGGGGGTGTCGAGGCGGCACCGGTCGATGGTCTGGTTGACGAAGCAGCTCGCATTCTGCGCGCCGGGCGTACCCGAGAAGCCGGTCGAGTAGGTGGGCGTCGAGGGGGTGCACCAGTTGGTGTAGTCGTCGTTCGCCGTGCTGCTCAGGATCGTCCGGTCGAGCTGCGCCGACTTGCTGAGCGCGACGAAACCAACCGACGAAGCCGTCCAGACGACCTCGTCGATAAGGGTGGCGCCGCACTTGATGCGGATGAGGTCCGCGGTGTTCGAGAGCGCGATCAGCGGGTCGTAGATGAAGTCGGGGTTCAGGCCATGGTTCTCCGCAGCGACGGCCGACTGGGCGAAGACAAGGTAGGCGCCAGGAGCCACGATCATCGAGTTGGCGCCCGTCGACGGCCGCGTCAGGCTGCTGATCAGATTGGTCGAGTTGTTGTCGTCCCAGGCACAGGACGAGATGTCCCAGTAGCTGGTGGTCGGGTTGTGGATCTCGAACCACTCGCCAAGGTCGCCGTTTCCGCTGATGGAGCGGGGCATGACCTCGGTCACAAGCAGGTCGCCGGCCGCAGCGGGGGTCGTCACGGAGGTGCAGACGCTCGAGAGGCAGGTGAGACCAGCGTTGCAGTTCGCCGTCGTCACGCAGGCCGAGCCCGCGGCACCGGGCGCGCCGCAGAGGCCGCTGTTGCAATCGAGGCCGGCAGCGCAGTCCGCCGTCGCCGTGCAGGCCGTGCCTGCAGCGTAGCAGCCGGCGTTCTCGTCGATGAGGCCGTCGCAATCCTCGTCGGTCCCGTTGCAGAGCTCGGTGACGTCGATGACCACGCGACCCTG